>CAYXXW010000038.1:0-15721 GCA_964469115.1 uncultured Melioribacteraceae bacterium | reverse complement strand
AATTATCACTTTGGTGAAGTTTCTCCACTAGCTGGATTTAGTGAAGAAAATATTGAAGAATGTGAGCAAAATCTCATAGAGCTTATTGCACTTAATATTCTTACTGATACAATAGAGAATCTCAAACAAAATCTTAGAAGTTTAGTAAAGTATCCTTCGCTATTATTTGGGTTGGAACAATTAGTTTTAAGTGTTGCGCTAAACAAAGAATCGATACATGAAAATGATAAAAAAAGTATTAAGCTAAATGGCTTGGTCGGAATAAATGATTCAGACTCAACTATTAATGAAATCAAGCAATTAAGAAAATTAGGTTACGATACAATAAAATTAAAAATTGGAAGAGCGGATATTAAAGATGACCTAAAAGTATTAGATGTAATAAATAGTGAATTTGGAGAAACAATAAAGTTAAGATTGGATAACAATGGCAGCTGGCAATTTGATGAAGCAGTTGAGAATTTAAGTAAACTAGGTAATTACAATATTGAATATATTGAACAGCCGGTAAGAAAGACAGAAGAACTATTAAAACTTACAGAAGTGAGCCGAATAAATATAGCTGCGGATGAATCTCTAATAAGTTATGGGGAAATTGAAAAGATTCTTGAGAGTGGACAGATAAAATACTTTGTATTAAAGCCATCCATAAGAATTGGAATTTTTGATACTATTAAAATTATTGAGCTTGCAAATAAATCTGATGTAAAAATTATTATAAGCTCAGCATTTGAAACAATAATTGGAAGGCTTACTCTACTTTATCTTGCATCATTAACTAATCATAATTTAGCTCACGGCTTAAGTACACAGCTGCTGGGTGAAGAAATTTTAAAAACCGAACGAAATATCAATTTACCTATAGTAGATACTTCAAAAATATCTTTCTTACCAAAATTTGAAGAGAATATTTTGTGATAACATTATCAAATAAAGATCATTGGTTTATCGATCGAGTGAAATTATCTGAAAAAGATAAGGCAATAATATTTAACGGTAGAAAAATATCTTTCGGAGAATTACAAGAATTTACTATGCAAGCTGCAAGTTATTTTGAAAAAAGTGGCATTAAACAAAATGATCATGTCGCAATTATTTCAAAAAACAATGTAGAATTTATTATTACAATTTTTGCGTTATGGTTAATTGGTGCTGTTCCAGTTCCCTTGAATATTAGATCAACAATTGATGAAATAAAAAGCTTAGTTGAATTTTCTCATTCAAACTTCTTAATAAATATTTGTGGCGTAATCTCAAATAAGACTATCTCTAATTTCGAAATAATAGATTTTAATTTAGAAAATGTTGAGAAACAAGACGAATATTTCAAACCATCTATTTTTGATCCAACAAAAATTGCTCTGATGCTTTTCACTTCCGGTTCGAGTGGAATTCCGAAATGTGTACCGTTAACATTTAATAATTTATACTCAAGTGCAAAATCAGCAGATGAGTTTATTAATCATAGTAAAAATGATATGTGGCTTGCGTCTTTACCATTTTATCACATAGGCGGTTTTTCAATTATCACAAGAGCATTGTTAAGCGGTTGCAGTTTAGTAATTCCAGAATCAATAAAGAAAGGCAATCTGGTTGCGGCAATAAAACAATATTCTCCTTCCTTGCTTTCGTTGGTCCCGGCAATGTTAAAGAAACTACTTGAAGAAAAATTGAAACCCTGGCAGCAGTTGAAGATTATGTTTATTGGCGGCGGACCGGTTTCTGAGCATTTGGTGAATGAAGCAATAGATAAAAAATTTCCCATCGCTTTAGTTTACGGTTCAACTGAAACTTCATCGATGGTTACTTATTGTTCACTTGAAAATCTAATTCAGAATGGAATGTCTGGAGGAATTCCTTTCAGAAATGTTGAAATAGAAATTGTCACAGATCAGAATTTATCATTTAAGGGTAAATCTATTGGTTGTATAGCCGTAAAATCTGAATCGGTTGCTCAATCATATTTTAATTTTGCAGTGAATGAAGAAAAAGAAAATTTGAATGGTGGAAAATTCATTACAAACGATTTAGGTTATTTTGATGAAAATGGAAACTTAAACATTGTTGGTCGAAAAGATGAAATAATTATTTCAGGAGGAGAAAACATTTCTCTTTTAGAAATTAAAAATCTTTTAAATGCAGAAATTCAGATTAATGATTTTGAAGTATTGGGAGTAAAAGATAAAAAGTGGGATCAAAGTTATATTATTGTTAAAGAGACAACGAATAAGGATATTGTTAAGGAAATTAGTAATTTCCTTCGATCAAAATTAGCTTCTTACAAATTACCTCAAAATATTTATACAATTGAGCAAATCCCTCGAAACGAAATGGGGAAAGTTCAAAAGGAAAAATTAAAACAAATAATTAATGCTGATTTTCTCTAAGTTTTTCTAAAAGATCATTTGGAATTTCTGCTTTTTTGAAACTCTTCTTTTTCACAACTACATGTTTAGTTAAAACTTCAGCCGCAATTTTGTCTTTATCTTTTAGTTTATAAACTAACTCAAATGAAGTTTTCCCTATTTTCCCAACTTTAACTTCACATAAAAGCTCATCCCCAAATCTTACGGGAGAAAGATAATCAGCATTTGAATGAACAATTGGTAAAATATATTCATCGTCTAAAAAATAATTTCTCTCAAGATTCAAGTATTCAAAAAACCGTTCGTAAGTAACATGTGCTATTTTAAAGAATTCCGCAAAGAATAATATTCCACCGGGGTCAGTTTCGCAGAAAGCTATTTTATATTTGGTAGTAAACAAAATATCCTCTTAATTCTCTATTTAGTAAATTGATATTTAAGTATATTGCACACCCAAATTAGTATTATTTTTTTTAATCATCCAAAGTAAATTTATGGATTTTGTATTAATTACAATTGGCATTGTAGTATTAGCTTTTGTTTTATTCCAAATATTTGTTTTTATTAAATCGAAAAAATCGGTTGGCAATCCAATTCCTTTTGATGAAATTGAATCTGAATTTATTGAAGAATTAAAGGATAAAGATGGAATGATTTATTTTTATTCGCCGACTTGTGGAAACTGCAAAGTTCAATCACCAATTATTGAGGCTGTTAAAAACAAAATTAGTAAGATAATTTCTATTGATACATCAAAACATATGAAAACTGCAAAAACATTTAACGTTATGGCTATTCCTTCGATACTATTTTTTAAAGGGAACAAAATAGCAGGTTACTATGTTGGAGTTAAAAATGAAAAATTTATTTTGGAAAAGTCTAATAATATTTAATTCTCCCTCTTCTATATAAAATAATTCTAATAATCTTAATGCAATATCCTTAAAAACCCATGTTAAAAAACTTCTTAATCATATTACTTTTCTTTGTTTCTAATACTGTATTATCTCAGCAAGTTGAAATTATAAAAACTTATTATTCAAATAACAAACTTGCATCTGAAGGAGAATATGTAAATGATCAAAAGCACGGTAAGTATAAGGAGTATTATCAAAATGGTCAGCAATGGAAAGAATGGAATTTCTCTTTTGGAGAGGAACAAGGTGTTTCTTATTGGTATTTTGATGACGGTACAATAAGTATGATTTGGAATTATGTTAACGGTAAGCTTGAAGGTGAAGCACAATGGTTCTATGAAAGCGGTGAACTGTGGTCAACACCAATCTATGTTAATAATATTCAGCAAGGATTTACAACAACTTATTATAAAAGTGGAGAATTGCAAGGGATTTGGAATTACGATAACGGTAAGCTGAATGGCATATCTAAAATATTTTTTGAAAGTGGAAAGATTGAAGTTGAACGAAATTATATTGATGGTAAGCTAGAAGGAATTAGCAAAGTTTACAATGATTATGGCGGAGTAGCTCTCGAAGCAAATTACAAGAATGATAAGCTTGATGGGACTTCATATTTTTATTATCCTGATAAATCAATAAAGGTTGTAGATAATTACCTCAACGGACAAATTGTTAAAAGAGTAAGATATGATATTGCCGGCAATTTTGAAAAAGAAGAAGAGGAGTTTACTGAGCATTACGGTGACGGCACGATTAAATCGGAGTTAAAGTTTAAGGAAGGCAAAATAGATGGGCTTAATAAATATTATTACCCCGGCGGTTTCATAAAGGCAATCCTGAATTATAATACTGAAAAGCTGGATTCACTTTGTACCTATTTTTATGAAAATGGAATTGTTAGTAAGAAAATAAATTATATAAAAGGTGAAAAGTTTGGAGAAGCTTTTGAGTATGATTCGCTCGGAAATTTAAAGTCCAAAATGAATTACTTACAAGATGATTTGAATGGGGAATGTTTAACCTATTTTAATAATGGCAAAATTGAAAGTTCTTCAAAATATCTTTATGGTAAGAAGGAAGGGAAGGAAATCTATTACCATCCAAATGGAGAAATAAAACTTGAGATGTATTATAAAAATGGATTAAAGGATGGTGTTGAATCTGGTTATTATTTAAATGGTAAAATTTCCAGTTTTGGGATTTATTCAAAAGGAGTAAAAAACGGTAAATTTTACGAATATTTCGAGAACGGATTAATTAAGGCAGAGCAAGAATATTCAAATAATGAATTAATTTCTGAAATTACTTATAATAAAGACGGCACAAAAACTTCTAATCGATCTTGAATTCTATTGACTCATTATCAAGTTTAATTTGAAATTTACTATTAACTTTATTCAGCTCAATTTTCTTCACACTTAGGTCAGAGGAATATAAAACCTTTTCATTCCCAATTTCATCTTTCTGAATTATTTGAATCTCATCATAAACCCATTCATTGTCGCTTAAAACGGGTATTTTAGACTTTACTAGCAGTGTTTTATTCTTTGAAATTTCGCCATCAATAAATAGTTTATTGTCATCCAGTTCGTCTGTCCAAAGAGTTTTTTGCTCAGTCAACTCATAAATAAATGCAGTTTTGTTAGTTAACCCCAAAAATAAATTATCATTTTCATTAAAAATCCCATTCTCGAATTGGTTGTAAAAATTGATCTCTGAATTATTCTTTGTATTTGTAATAATTATTTTATTTTCGAGATTATCAATATCCCAATTCATTATTGAGCAGGCGATAAATTTGGCATTTTTATTTATGGCTAGCCCTTTTACCAAACCTTCTTTGATATCTTTTGAATAATTTATATTCCCACTGTTATCCAGTATGTAAATTTTATTTTTTTGTGATTCTGAAACAAGTAATACAAAACCGGAATCAAACAGATCAAAGAGAATTCTTTGCTCATTGTAAGGCGGTAGTTTGTAAAATTCATTTTTAGAAATTAAAGAACCATTGCCATTATATATTTCAATTATGCCTTCAAGAGAATAAACAAGAATAATATAGCTGTTTGATAAAACTTCAATATTAGGAATTGATTGATGCGGCATTAATGTTTTTTCAAAAGCAAATAATTCTTTACCTGAATCATTAACACTAATGTTGAGAGATCGCGGCTTTTCATAATTGCCTTTAACAACTGAGCTGATTTCTAATGTGTTCTGAGCTAATAAAGAAAATTGTACTAGTGCTGAGGCAATAAATATTTGCAATAAATTTTTATACATAACCCTTATTTAACCAATGTCATTTTTTTAGTTTGAATAAAACTATTTGTCTTTAGTTGATAATAATAAACACCACTCGATAGTCGCGAAGCATCAAATGTTACTTGGTAATTACCTGGTTTTTTCTGACTATTCACAAGTGTGGCAATTTTACGTCCAAGGATATCATAGACTACTAATTTCACATTATTTTTTATTTTAATATCTAATGGAATACTATACTTTATTGTTGTAACAGGATTAAACGGATTCGGATAATTCTGAGATAATTCAATATTATTATTAATTATTTGCTCATTCTTTTCAACATCAACTATGTTAAAACCTAGATACATCTGTATCTTTTTCATTAACTCTTCACGCTTATCTTGTATACCAATTGTTTCAAATGGGAAAGACAGATATACAAAACGTCCAATTTTAGCGCTGTCTCCAAATGTTCCGGTATAAGCAATTCCACCTTTTCTAAAACTGCTGTCTCTCTCAAAAGTATAATTTAAGATAGGAACTGCACCGTTAATGGGTTCAATATCATCCGGAGAATCAACGGGATAAGTATCACCAAAATGAATATTTAATCCTTCAAAAATGGTTTTTTCATCTCCATTTACTTCAAAAATTATTTCCAATCCGTTATGAATCAAATTTGCCATTAAATATTCATGGTAAAATAATTGGTCAGTAAAATCATTATAACTGTGTTTAGTATCTAAATCTTGTCCAATATCTTCACCGGTTATAAATAATTTTCCACCACTTTCAAGGTAGCGAGCTAATTTGCCCTGTTCGTTACCGATTAAAGTGTTCTCTTCAATTGATTCATCGCCAAGAAACCAAATGACCATATCGTAATCTTTAAGATTTACTTCTTCGTTAATTACCGCTTCATTTGAAACAGATGAGATATTAAAATACCAAAGAGCTTTCTGAATAGTTTGGGAATAAATAACATTAAAATTGTGATTAGGTTCAGACCAGCTTCCATTTCCGCCATATCTATCAAAGCCATCAACAATTAATATCTTAGGTGCATTTATGTTATGAAAAACTGCTGAATAGGTATCACTTTTATCAGATTCATTACCTGAAGAATCAATTGCAGTTAAATAATATTTTAATCCATTACTATTAGTAGGTTGTAAAAATTCACTTGAGTTTTTAAAAGAAATATTATTCTGTTCATTATTTAACATTAACTCATCAGCTGCAAAATACCATGTATCATCAATTAAATTTGAGTAATAAATTCGGTAACCGGCTAATCTATTTAGTTTATAAGGTGACCAGCTAATTTTTATCGAATCATCTATAAGAACAACAGTGTTTAATTCTGGAGGAAGTTTTACAACACTAAAAGGAAAACGTTTAGAAGTTTTATTCTCCCTTGTATCTTCAGAGAAAATTTCCAATAAATAATTTCCAGCGTCTAATAGATCGGTATCTAAATAATTATTGCCAACGCTTAATGTCTGGTTAATTTTAGCTTCACCACTACCGTTTGTTAGCCAATAAACCGGGCTAGATAATGTTGCAACATTTTTAATAAAAATATTATGAACATCACTATTGTTCGGCATAAAATAAAACCGATATTTTATTCCATCATTTTCAGGTTTATAAATAGTTGCATTACCATCTTCAGAAAGAACACGATAGCCTAAAATGTATGTCCCATTATTTTGCTGAGATGAGAAAGTCCCATTCTTTTCTCTTACTTCAATTTTAATATCAACTTTACCTTTAACCTGATCACTTGGGATATCTATTGACGAATTATCTTTATAAAATCTTAAACTTGAGCTTATAATTTCGGGAGCTTGGTTATCATTGTAAGGGGTTAATCCGCCTTCCGGTCTAACCGGATTCATTGCACTCCCATAATAATTGGATGATGCATCCATTAGCTGATATTCAATAAGATGAACATGAGCAGCACCGACATAGATATTTCCAATTACTGTTTGTCCGGCTTTTACACTCTGTCCAACATATAATGAGGGACTAGGAACAACATGATAGTATGTTATGTGTTTCTTTTTATCCCCAATAATTGTTTTAACATTAATGTAAGAGTCATATCCGTTATTAGAAAAATATTGAACAACTCCATCCATAGAAGGATAAACTGGGTTTCCATCCGGTTCTCCAATATCCACCGCATTATGAAAATGATCTGAACTTCCAGTATTTCTAAATTCACCGAATGTTGCTGTTAATCCTCTACTTGAATTAAAGTTGGGAATTGGCCAAGCATACTTTGTTGTGTCATTCTGCGCGATAATGAAACTCAAAAACAATAAATATGGGAGTAAGAATTTCTTAACCATAAAAAATTATATTTATTAAATATTATTATTTGAGTAGGAAAATATAAAAAATATTTTAGGAATGAAAACTAGTTAAATATCACAGAGAAAACCGAACCTTTTTCTTTTTCACTTTTTACTTTTACTTCAGCGTTATTAAGGTCCGCATAATTTTTAACTAGTGATAAACCAAGTCCTATTCCTTCATAAGAACGTGTATAGCCTTGCTCTTCTTGTGAGAATGGTTCAAATAATTTAGGAACATACTCCGATGAGATACCAATACCGGAGTCTTCAACATCAACTTGAATTTTACCAACTTCATTGATGAATGTCTTAATTTTAACACTTCCATTATCGGTATATTTAACAGCATTTTCGATTAGATTAGAAAACAATTGATTAACAGAATATTGATCGCAAACTATTCTGAATCTTTGTCCATTTTTTTCAAATTGGATGTCAATGCCTTTTTTCTGAGCCGCATCTCTGAATCCTTGAGTGATAGGCATAAGGACTTCTTCGTTGAGATCAACTTCTTCGAGTTTAATTTTGTACTGATTGTTCTGTGATTTGGAGACATTTAGAATTAAATCTATTGTTCTTGTTAGCCTGTTGCCGCCACTTTCAATATATTTGAAAGTTTCTTTAAGCTCGGGTGTTAATTGTCCGTTCAACTCGTTTTTAATAAGAGATGAAAAACTAAGTATAGAATTTAGAGGGGTTCGAATTTCATGTGAAATTTGGGCAAGAAATTCAGATTTAATTTTAACAGCTTCCTCAGCTTTAATCCTAGCGTGGACTAACTTATCTTCATAATTTTTTCTTTCAATTACACGCGCAATTTGTCCTGCTACTAATTCTAGTAATTCTCGATCCTCATTTGAATAAGCGCTTTTGTTATAGTCTTTTATTAAAAGTGATCCTAAAATTTCATTTTGAGAAATTAGCGGTATGCCAAAGATTGATTTTGGGACATGTTGGTATGGTTTTAGAATATTATTTTTTATCAGCTCATTTATTGTTTCTTCTTCCATCATAACAGATTTACTGCTATTTGCTATAAGGTTATGTTCAGATTCCAGAACTGTTTTATCCTCAATCCCTTTTTCATCTTCAATATATGGGAAATCAAGAACATCTATTATCCCATTCTTAACACAGACAGTAAAATTTTTAATTGGCAGCAATTCGCAAACTGCTTGATGTATTGAAGCATATAAATTATCACTTGGGGTGGTTAAATTTGTTAAGTTAGAAATTTTAAGCAGAACAGATTGAATCAGCTCATTTCTTAATCGACTTGTAATATCAACAGCTGTTGTTATTCTTAGTCTATTGCCATGCTCATCATTGATTCTTAAGTTAGTCGTCTGAACATAAAATAATGTACCGTTTTTATGTTTAACCTTTTCATCAGCCTTAAGAATACTGGTGCCGTTAAAAATTTTTTTGTGATTTTGTTGAACAACTGGAAGTGAATCTTCAGTGATGATAGTTGTATAATCTTTACCTATAAGTTCGTCCTTTTCATAACCGAACATTTCAGCATATAGATTATTCAACTCAATAAATTTACCGCTATGATCAACAATGCAAATTCCATTTTTTGCATCATCAAAAATTGACTTAAATAAGTTGAAGTATTCCCCCTTGTATGAATCAATCATCCTATTCTCGTCGATATATTTATCTCCTTAGTCATTCTTGTAATATATTACAGTTTTCTAATAAATTATCGACATATAAAATTAGATTTTGAGTTAGTTTGCTAATAAATCTAGATTCATTATATTAATCTTTTAAATAAACTCATCTTATTTTTTTTTCGGAAAGGCAATTAAACTTGTTAATGATAGAAATTCTGCCGAACAAATGTGATTTTTGCGGGTGTTGTGTAGGTGTTTGTCCTGAGGATGCAATTGAACTAAAAGAAGCGGAAATAGGTATTTATGAAGAACTCTGCACAAATTGTTCTAAATGTATTTGGTCCTGTCCTATTGAAGTAATTAAATTCAATAAAGATGGTGTAAAAGGCTTGCATTATGAAAAGTGAATATGATATAATTATTGTTGGAGGAGGACCAGCTGGTTCAATAGCTGCCAAATTTGCTGCAGAGCAGGGCGTATCAGTTTTAATGCTGGAAAAAGATAGAGATATTGGCTATCCGGTTAGATGTGGTGAAGCAGTAAGTATGGCGGGATTAGAAGAGTTTATTAAACCGGATCCGAAATGGATTGCAACTGAAATTACAAAATTTAGTTTTATTGCACCTGATAAAACAGAGATTGATGTTCCCTTTGAAGGAAAGGGATGCATTTTAGAACGCAAAATATTTGATTATGAACTGGCGAACATTGCTGCAAAAGCTGGGACTGATATTTTGACTAGAGCTTATGTAAATGGACTTTTATTTGATGGAGAAAATGTAGCCGGTGTAAAATATGAATACAGGGGCGAACAAAAAGAGATTAAATCAAAATTGGTAATTGCTGCAGATGGAGTTGAATCCCGGGTTGGAAGATGGGCTGGACTAAAAACTTACTCCGATTTTAGAGATATGGAAAGTGGCATACAAGTAACTGCATCCGGAATAGATGTAGATGAAAATACATGTTATTTCTATTGGGGCAATATTTATGCTCCTCAAGGATATCTTTGGGTCTTCCCTAAAGGAGATGGATTAGCAAATATTGGTTTAGCAATTACGGGTGATATTGGTAAAAAAAGATCTGCGCTTTCTTTTCTGAATGAATTTATGGATACTCATTATCCGGGGGCCTCAATTCTAACACAAGTTGCAGGCGGAATTCCTTTTACTCCTACTCTTGAGAAAATTGTTGGAAATGGAATATTGCTAGCTGGTGATGCGGCTAGACAAATAAATCCACTTTCAGGAGGAGGAATAATAAGCGGAATGATTGGTGGAAGTATTGCCGGTAAAGTTGCAGGGGAAGCTATTCTAAAAAATGATCTGAATTTAATTTCTGAGTACGAAGTAAAATGGCATAAACGTCTAGGTAAAAGACACGAAATGTTCAACAGAATTAAGAATGGAATCTATAACTTAAGTGACGATAAATATAATAGCATTGCACACTCGCTAAAAAAACTGGCGCCTGAAAACAGAACTTTAGGTAATGTGGCTAAGACTGCTGTGTTAAATAAACCCTCTCTCTTGATTGATGTTGCAAAGACATTTTTTAACTAAATTGATTATCAAAAGAGATAAATATAACTACCGCTTTATCTCTCTTCCTTTCCATTTATAATTACCGAATATTCCGGCTAATCCAGAAATTATTATATAAGGAATGTGAAGGAGTTCAGCTAAAAGAAATAATCTAAGATTTGTTTTGCCAAATAAACTATCTCCGGTAAAGTTTACTATTCTTAGTTCAAAAATAAATTTTAAAATTAAGCTTAATGCAAGTGTAAGTAAGTAGTAATTATTGAAAAATAACCCCAAAATAATTTGTGCCGGTAAAGACAAATAAAATAAAAAGATTAATATCAGCTTTAAGATAATTCCATAATCTTTATAATGAAATCCTTTACTTGCCCATCTTTTCCTTTGCTGATAAAAATCTGAGATTGAATTATTTGGATTTGTAAATGACTTTGCCTCTTTGTTAAAACAGAATTTAACTTTATAATTTGTTTCTCTTGAAATTTTCTGCATTAAAAATTCGTCATCCCCGGAAGATAGATTTAGGTTGTCTTCATAACCGCCAACGTCATTAAATATACTCTTTCTAAATCCCAAATTTGCAGCGTTGCAGATTATTGGCTTACCGATTCCAATTAATCCTGCTCCGACTAATATTAAACTTGAGAATTCCAATTTTTGTAAATCTTGAAAAATATTTCCATTAGATTCAAATTCAACCGGACCTGAAACAAATGCAGTTTCTCTATCAAAATAGTTAGTCAATATTTGCAGCCAACCTTTATTGTGATAACAATCCGCATCAGTGGTAATTATTATATCACCTTTAGATTTTTCAATAGCAAATTTTAATGCTTTCTTCTTATGACCTCTTTCATCAATATCAGCATTAGATTTTAGTAAAATAATATTTTTCGGTTTTGTAGCATCTCTCAAAATCTTAAATGAATCATCCTCTGAGCTATCATCAATGTAAATTACTTCAAATCTATCTTTTGAGAGAGATTGATTGTTTAGGCTTCTAAGACTGTTGAGTAAATTTTTGCTCTCATTTCTGAATGGAATAATAACAGAAACAAACTCTTTATTGTCAATAGTTTTAGCTTTATCGGTAACGTTTTTTAATCCGCGATGGATTTCAATTAAAAAAAAGATGTAGTAAAAAAGAAGAAATGAAAAAAATAAAATTAGGTAAGTCATTAAAATCTCTTAGCAGACTGCTTTATTTTAAGAGTAAAAGTTTTTCAACTACAAAATAATTATCTACTTCAAGAATACAAAAATAAATTCCTGATGATTTCTGATCGGCATTCCAATTTACAATGTAACTCCCTTGTGATTGAAATTCATTTACTAGTTCGGCAACTCTTTCACCTAAGGAGTTAAAAATTTGTAATTTGTTTTGAGAAGACGAATTAGTTAAGTAACTAATATTTGTTGAGATATTAAAAGGGTTCGGGTGAATTTGCACTGAAATTGAATTTGGAATTCTAGATTGATTTTTTACGCCAGTGATATTTGAACTGCCATAAGCTGCTACGGAATAAATTTCCGGATTCCCTTTTTTATATATCTTAAGATAATTAACTTCAGGGTTTAATTCTCCACTTAGCACTACAGTGTTAGGAATACCTTGTAGTTCATTTCCATTTATAGACTGATTACTTTCCCAGCCAAAATCAATATCATTTAGTTCAAATCGTAAACCGTCATCTTCTTTTCCGGTTCCGGAAATTAATATTGTGATTTCACTTAAACTTTGAGAACTAAACTCAATTGTTTCCCAAATTCCGTCTTCACCAGTTGTTGTCTGGTTGTAATTCTCAGTAAATAACGTTTTACCGTTTTCTGACTGAAGAATAATAACATCGCGTAAAAATGGAGTTATATCAGTATGCATTTGAAGATTATTCACACCCAAATTTAGTTCGGTTGGAATAACAATTGATTTACCTTTCCCATTAAGTGCAAATCCATTAAAGGAATTCTCTGAATCCCAACCATAATCAAAATTATTTAAAACTACTTTCAAATCATCATCTTCAAATGAATTACCATAATTTTCAGCCGAACCGGTTATAAAAATTAATGCTTCACCTGCGTTGCTTATACTAAAATTGTAATTTTTATAAAGTACTTCTCTCTCTCCATTTGGGAAGGAATTGGGACTATCCCAAATAACAATGTCATCAGTCAATTTTCTATTTATACTTGACCCATCAACTCCGGAGATTTCAACAAAATCAACCAAAATCCAAGAAGTTTCTGAGTTGTTATTACTGAAAAGTAGAGGATTATTTATGTTTAGAACTCTATTATCAATCCAAATATCCATCCTCATTGGTTGGTCAGGTAAATGTTCAAATGTTTCATAATAAGGATTATTATCTACAAAGAAAGATACTTTGTCTTCTGCCCAAATAATTTTGTAAGTATGCCACTCAGTTTCATCAATAACATTTTGGAGACTTAAAGTTTGTCTATTTAGTAGAGAATCTCCATCTACACCGAAAAGAAACCAATTATAATCACTGCTATTAAAATCACTTCCTTGCTGCATTACCCAAGCCACATCATAATCAAAAACAAGTGATGGAATATCAAGATCACCGTCCCAAAAGCCCCAACCTCTAGACCCTGTATGAATTTTCGAACATTTAAGTCTTACCCTAACTTGTGTCCCAGCTACATAAGGTTCAGTTGGATCGTAGATTTCTGTATTACAATAAAATGAATCTACAGCACCAAGTAATTTGAGTTCAAGTAATCCATCTTTAACGCTTGGTATTGATTGATTCCCATCTGCCCTCCAATACCAGTAATCATTTTTATATCCAAAATCATCTGTTAATATTGGTTGAGCATAAATCGTAGACTTAAAAAGAAATAGAAAAAATAAAAAGATAAAATTGAAGTGAATAATATGTTTTTTCATTTGTAACTTATTTGAATATTAGTTTTTTATAAAGATTATGAATAAAATTTACTGAAAATCATATTAAGAAATACTTATAAATATAATTTCATAATAATAATATTGCTCCTAAAATAATTCAATTTTAGTTGACTATGATAGTTTCATTACTAACAACAGATAAATGGTTACGATGAAAAACAGTTATATAATAAAGGCCGGGAGAAACTCCCAAAAATTTAACATAATTTCCATCTAAATCTACAATATTTCCATCATCCATCAGTAGAGCTGCTCTCGTATAACTTTTGGACGGAAAGTTCATATCATTTTGTAATTTTATTAGTATCCAATCAATAACTCCATAGGGGATTACTTTAATTTGTTCATTTCCTTTATAATTCCATGGGGGAGAACTGTATGGTTGAAATTTTGGAAAATCATTTAAATCGGATATGCCTGAGATCATATTATTGTTTTCATAACAGCTTTCTAAAAATATTTTAGTGTTTAAATAAAAAATGTTTGCTCCGTAACTAGCAATGTTAAATAAATTTGGATTACCAATCTTATAGATATTAATTTCATGAAAACCCTGCTCTAAAATTTCATTTATAACAACAGTTTTAGGAAATCCCATTAGTAGATCTCCATTAATTGAGTAATCATCCTCCCATAAATAATCTTTATCGCCAATTTCTATTCTTATTTTATCTCCACTATATCCGGAACCAGAAAACAAGAATGTTACCTCCTTTGTATTCTCTAATTCGAAATTTATTGCTTTCCAAAGTCCATCACTATTTTGGGCACTTTCATTATATGAATTATTAAATATTATTTCTCCGTTCTCAGAAAATAGTACTATTACATCTTTGATAAAAGGTGTAATATCAGTAAGAAGATCCAATGAATTTTCACCTAGTTGAATACTTACTGGTAATACTATTGAGGCACCTTTTCCAGTTAAATTATTACCATTGAGTGAATTTTGAGTATTCCAACCAAAGTCTTCATTATTAAAAATGATTTTCAAATCATCATCATTTTCCGTATTTCCATATGATTCTGCATTTCCGGTAACAAAAAGCAAACCATTGCCAATAGAGGAGGAATTAAAGCTATAATTTTTGAATAAAGATGATTGTTTTCCTGAGCCGTAAGTATTGGGACTTTCCCATAGCGAAATATTACCAGAACATAATCTTGAAATACTTGGACCTTCAATACCTGAAACTTCTATAAAATCCACAGTCATTGAAGAGCCTTCAGAGTTATCATTCCAAAATTCAATAGGGTTAGTTAAATTTATTACTCTATTATCTATCCATAAATCTACCCTCATATTTTCATCTGGCAGATGTTCTGTAGATGCAAAAAGTTCGACATCATCCACAATTAAAATAGTACTATCAGCTCTCCATATAATTTCATAAGTGTGCCATTGAGTTTCGTCTATGATATTCTTTAAATCAAAAGTTTCTCTATCCGGTAAGGAACCACCATCAACTCCGAACAAAGACCAATTATAAATACTACTGTTAATATCGCTACCCTGTTGCATAATCCAAGCAACATCAAAATCAAACAACATAGAATAAAAATCTAAATCCCCATCCCAAAATCCCCAACCCCTAGATCCAATATGTTGAGGACTAGATTTGAGTCTAATTTTCACTTGAGTGCCAACCGAGTATGGTTCTGAAGGATTGTATATTTCAGTATTGCAATATACAGCAGTATCTGCATTCTGTAATTC
>CAYXXW010000037.1:3404-15944 GCA_964469115.1 uncultured Melioribacteraceae bacterium | reverse complement strand
TTCTATAAGCTCAATTATCAACGGTAAATTATCTTCTATTATCTTTAAATCAGTTTCTGAAAATTCAGATAGGACGTAATCAGCTAAATCTACTTGAATATCCGGTTGTCCAATCCCAATTCTAAGTCTTGTAAACTCATCATTTTCAAGCTGATAAATTATAGATTTTATTCCATTATGTCCACCATCACCGCCGGATTTTCTTATTCTGATTAGCCCAGTTTCTAGGTTCGAATCATCAGATAAAATTAGAATATCATCAATACTTAAACTATACTCATCAATTATTTCTTTAACAACAGTACCGGTATTATTAACATATGTTGTTGGTTTTACCAAAAAAAAATGGAAAGTACTAAAATTACTTTCCACTAACCAATAATCACTTTTAGATGGACCAAAAGTAAGACCATGTTTTTTACAAAATATGTCAAGAATTTGAAAACCAATATTATGTCTAGTTTTTAAATATTGTCTTCCCGGATTTCCAATTCCGACTATTAACTTCAAAAATTAACCTTCGGTATCTTCTTCTTGTTTACCTTTTGAAATAACTTCCGGTTCAGCCATTTCTTCACCTTCTAATAATTCATCAATTGCCTCTTCTTCTTCTTCTTCTTCTTCAGCTCTAGCTGCAATAACTGAAACAACATTAGTATCTTCTGAATTAAGAATAGTAATATTTTCGAATGAAACATCTCTTACTAAGATTGCATCACCTACATGAAGATCGGTGATCTCGATTTCAAGATATTGAGGAATATCTTTAGGTAAACACTCAATATCAAATTTATGTAAATTTTGATATAAACTTCCACCTTCTTTAACGCCAATTGCTTGTCCAACTAAGTTAACAGGGACTTGAACTTCAATAACCTGACCGACAGTAATAGCTTGAAAATCAACATGAATAATTCTATCGGTTAATGGATCGAATTGAACATCTTTAAGAATAGATTTTACTGTTTCATTACTTCCGACTTTGACATCGACTAAACGCATTTCAGTAGTGTATATGACTGGCTTTAGTGATAATTCAGATACTGAAAATACAATCGGTTCCATATCATGTGAATACAAAACACCAGGAACATTTCCATCTCTTCTGAGCTGATTTACGGCTCCTTTGGTTGTTACTTCTCTTAATTCGGCGTTTAAACTTATATCTGCCATAATTTAATTTACTCCAATTATTTCTCTTAATTTCAAATTTAACCTTTATCTGTATCGAAAAGAGAACTTATTGATTCGTGATTGTGAGTTCTTCTTATCGCTTCTGCCAATAAAACAGCAGCACTTCTAACTTCAATTTTAGTTGATTTAATTCCCTCAGGAAATGGAATACTATCAGTTACATACAATTTTTTTAGATCAGATTTTTCAATTTTCTCAATTGATTGACCTGACAATACAGCATGTGTTACAGAACCATAAATATTTTTGGCACCCTTTAGTTTTAATGCATCAATTGCAGAAACAAAAGTGCCTCCTGTGTCAATTAAATCATCAACTAATAAAACATCTTTACCATCAACATCACCAATAATGTTCATAACTTTGGTTTGGTTCTGTTTGGGCCTTCTTTTATCAATAACCACAAGTTGAGTATTTAGTTTCTTAGCATAAGATCTTGCTAATTTAATACCGCCTGTATCCGGAGATACAACAACAAGATTATCCGATTTATTTCTAAATAGATCTAAAAATACTGGAGATGCGTATAGATGATCTGACGGTATATCAAAAAATCCTTGAATCTGAGCAGCATGCAAATCCATTGCAATTACACGATCAGCACCGGCAACAGTTATTAAATTTGCTACTAATTTTGCAGTAATTGAAACTCTTGGTTGATCCTTTCTATCTTGCCTGGCATAACCAAAATAAGGAATAACTGCTGTAACTCTTGATACAGAAGATCTTTTTGCCGCATCTATCATTATCAAAAGTTCCATTAAATTTTCAGCCGGTGTATGAGTTGATTGAATTAAATAAACATCGCCACCACGAATATTTTCTTTAAACTTAACCCAAATTTCACCGTCACTGAATGTTCTTAAATCTAAGGCGCCCAAAGGAATTCCAATATAATTGGCTATCTTATTTGCCAAGTTTGGATTTGATGAACCAGAAAAAAGTATTGGACCTGACGCCATCTTATTCAAATTCTACTAAATGTTATTTTTAATACAAACCATAAATATAAGTAAAGATTCAAGTTATGTCAATTTATAATCTTTTATAACATAGTTTGATTTTATTCTAAATCGCATAAGGATTTCTATTTTTTACTCTTTTTTAGCAAAAAAACTAGAACGATTATTATCACAAGTCCTGCAAGTGTATAAATCCAGATTGGAGTTTCCTTTAGCTTAAAGGGGATATAATTTGCTGTAATTGTTTTACCAGTGCCGATGTTTTCTAAATTAAAATCCCAAGTGAGTTTATTTCTGGAAAGTGAGTGTGCATTATGACTTATAATTTCTCCCGGCAAATAATAAATATAGCGAACTGCTAAGTTGTTATTATATAAACCAAAACTTGTTGTTATTGGTTGAATAAATTGCGAAAATATTTTTGTGTCTTCAGGCCCTTCTTTAACAGAAAGTTCAGAATGTTTAAAAAACTGCAATAAATTCAGTGAATCGAAATTTGTGAATTCAAACTCAATTTGAGCATGTAAGGAACTATCCTGATAGTTGTGGTAAACAGTGGTATAGTTCAATTGTGTATAATTAGCCGTAAAATTTTTCCGGAGAGAATCTTCATTAAACAAGCCAAGTTTGGTTAGAAGCAGTGAATCTAGTTCAGGATCCATGTGCATCCAGTAGTGAACATACATTTTTCCCGAGTTATCAGTTTTTATTGTGGTAATTTGATTGTAGTTCAAACAAGATGTTAAAAAGAATAGAGAGATTAACAATAATAATTTGGAAAACTGCTTAACCATAATGCTTATTTTTATTATTCAAAATAAGAAGATAATAGAAGATATATAATATTTTATTTTTAAACAAAATAAACTATTTTTGCTGACTAAAAATTAGGGACTAATTATGCCGACATATGATTATAAATGTTTAGACTGTAATTACACTTTTGAAGAATTTCAAAAAATGACAGATGACCCATTAGAAGTTTGTCCAAAATGTAAGGGGAAGTTGAAAAGATTAATTGGAGCGGGGGTTACCCCAATATTTAAGGGATCCGGATTTTACCAAACTGATTATAAAAATAATGGATCTTCGAATAAAGATAATGATAAGAGTGAATCGAAACCAGAAAAAAAGGTGGTTGAGAATAAAGAAACGAAACCTAAAAGTGAAACAAAATCAAAATAATTAATTTCTTAATGCTAAAAATAAAAAAGTGTGAGAAATCTTGTTCCCAATCTCTCACACTTTTATTCGAATTGTACTTAATGGATTTTCCTTAAAAATCCAGACCAAGAGAAATATAATATTTAGGTTCAGAAAATTTATCTAAATCATAAGACCAAGCAACATCAAATTTCCATAAGAATAGAAGATATACTCTTAAACCAACGCCGGTGCCAATCAATAAATCATTGGTAATAATTTTACTGTTTTCAGATTTACCAAATAATTGCAGATCTTTATTTTTGTTCCAAGCCGTTCCGGCATCAATAAATCCAACTCCTAAAATATTCTGGAAGAAGATTGGAAGTGGTCCGGTAAGTAAATATCTTATCAATGGAAATCTTAACTCTAAATTAACTAGTGAATATTTTGTTCCCAGTTGCTCAGCATAGTTATATCCTCTCAAAGGAAGTGCAGGCGTAAGAAATACAAAATCTGATGCTGAGGAAAGTGGAACATCTCCGGTTGCAAAGGTTCTGTTAATCCAGCTCTCTGTTCCACCAAGGAAAAAGTTTTGAGCATTGGAACCACCGGAATAACCTCCTGAAAATCTCATTACAAATGCGTTATCAAAAAAGAATCTATAATATTTTCTATAATCCCAAGTTAATGTAAAGAAGCTTTCTTTTGATTTAGTAATTCCGGGATTTCCGTATAACGAAAGATTATATCTCGAACCTTCAATAGGTGAAGTATAACCCCATAAAACATTATCTTTAACATAGCTTACAGAAGGAATAATAAAAGTTGCACTCTCAGTTTTTTCATTTATGTTATCTAAATTTTCCCTTGAAACCCTTTGAACGCTAACACCAGCATCAATTCTGTGAAAAGTATTTAATGGTAAGCTAGCAGAAAAATTACCCCCATAGCTTCTAAATCTAAATAAATCAGAACCAAACAGACTTGATAAATAGACAAATCTTGCTGTATGATATCCAGCAAAACCGTAGTTAATTTTGTTAGCCAGATAATAATAGGCTAGGCCGTAATCGCTATTCTTCAAGTCAATTTGCAGACTTGTTGTTCCAATTAAACGATGGTTACCAAGTATATCACTAAATGATAGAACTGTTGTTCCAAGGACTCCATAAAGGGAACTATAGCCGGCATTCGCATAAATCAGATCAGGTGAGAAATCTATTTTATAATTATGTACTAAATAATTTCCGTCATTATCTAACTTCTCACTAAAAAGTCTTTTCTGATTTACTGCGTTATCTGTTGCTTCTTTAAAGGGTTCATTCTTAGCAAAAATAAAATCGATGTAATTAGTTCGTATTGTGTCTGATTTTTCTTCACCGTAGTCAATTACTTGACCGGTGAAAATTTTTGAATTAGATTCTTCTGCTGTATCTGATTCAGATCTTGGATCATACACAAATTCTTTACCGGTTTTATATATTTCGTCAGAAATCATTTCATCTTCAACTATATCTATGTCTTCATCCGCATCCATATAAAACTGGCTCATAAATTTGGTAAATTCAATATCTTCAACTTCTTGCATCTCGAATGGATTATTTAATAAAAAGATGTTAAAACCGGATTTGAAAAAAGTAGAAAAGACCATTTTTTTTCCATCTGCGGAGAGGGAAATACTTTCAATCCCGTTTAATGAATTAGTGAGGGGAATTGATCTTGTTTCTAAAATACTATTTAATGAATCTGAATTTTCAAGTACTATTTTTTTCTTGTAAATATTGTCAATGCCGTTAAAATCAGATACGAAAAGAATTTCTTTGCCATCCGGTGAAAAAACTGCTGATTTTTCATCACTGTAATACCAATCAGTTACTCTGGTTACTTCCTTAGTATTTAAGTCAGTTAAGAATAAGTCCATTTGATAACTTTCTAAGTTGAACATATTTAATCCATCTTGGATAAAGTTATCCTTAGTATAGGAATTTCTATCAGAGGAGAATAAAATTTTATTATTATCCGGTGACCAAGCCGGTAAATATTCACTAAAAATATCGTTTGTAATATTGTTAAGTTCTTCGGTTCCAAAATCATACACATAAATGTCTGATTGTTTAGAATCGCTTCCTAATAGTGCAATAAAATTTCCGTCGGGAGACCAGCTAACAGATTCAATTCCGTGGAGCTTAAATGGAAGGTCTTCATCATCGCCTGTTTCTGTATTTATTATTTTAACAACATCATATCCACCGCTTTTACTAGTTAATGCTATTCTTATGTTATCAGGAGCCCAAGTTAAAGTAGGGTAGAGAACATTTAGTTCTTCAAGATTTTCGGTTCGTCCGCTTTCAATTACTTTATCAATAATTTCACCATCGAAAGAATTCATAATATAAATATCAAAATAAATATCCCGGTCAGAGATAAAAACTACCTTATCGCCCTGAGGAGAAATAGAGGGACTAATATTATAAAATCCACCGGCTTTTTTATTATCAGTTAATCTTTTTGCAATTTCATCGGGATCTTTTCTTGATGCAATTTCCGGCCAATATGTTTTCTTAAGTTCTTTTTTCCATTTTTCATTCAATTCGTTTAAGTCAATTCCAATTGAAGCCTTGAAACCATTGTTAACATTACCCTTGCCTTTTACATTATTAAGAAGTTCAGCAATTTTTTCTTCACCATACGTTTGGGCAATATATCTGAATAATGATTGTCCGCCGCGATAAGCAAAATAGCCGCCTAACCGATTAATATCCGGAAGATATTCATTTATTATTGCATCTCTAATAAACATATCGGAATTAGTTTCCCAATCACTTGATAAATATTCTGCCATTCCTTCGTGATACCAAATAGGGAGTTGAAGGGTAATACCTTTTGCAATAATGTTTTGAATTGTTCCGCCGTAAAGCATATCCCGCATTATTGCATGAACAAGTTCGTGCCTAATCACGTGCTTAAATTTACTATATGAACCTTCGAATGGGAAAACAACTCTATTTTTAAATGGTTCAGTAAAACCACCTACACCTTGAGAAAGATAACTATCAGAAGTATTTGTTTCTTGAAATTCATTATGGGAATTGTAAACAATTAGTGCAATTCTATTATTAATTTGGTAATCTAATTTCTGCTGAATATCTTCAAGAGCTTCTTCTGCAGCTTGTGCCGCAAATTCAGCTGCATCTTCACCATTCTCAGAAAAATAAATATCAAAATGCTTCGACTGAATATATCTCCATTCATGTTCCCTATGTTGAACTTTATTTTTACCAAATTGTGCAAATAAAAAATTTGGAACCATAATAGAAAAAAATAATACATAAATAAATCTATTCATTATTCTGCCTTGTACTTTTAATACTAATTATAAAAATAAAATTCAGATTAAAAAAGAGTAAAATCAATCTCCCTTTTCTCTTCATTTACAGACTTTAATTTAACCTTAATCTTATCTCCAAGTCTAAACTGCTTTTTATTTGTAGATCCGACAATTGAGTGACTTTTTTCATCTAACACATAATAATCATCATCCAGGTCGCGCAGATTTATAAGACCTTCAGCCAAATTACTGCTAAGTTCAACAAAAATTCCAAAATGAGTAAGGCCGGAAATAACACCATTAAAAGTCTCACCGATTTTACTTTTTAGATATTCAATTTGTTTCAATTTTATTGAAAGCCGTTCAGCATTAATTGCATTTCGTTCCATCAAAGAGGAATGTTCACAAATTTCTTCTAGCTTCTTTAAGCCAAACTTTTTGGATTTTACATTATTCAAATAATCATATATTAGAAGATGGGCGATTAAATCGGGGAACCTTCTTATTGGTGAAGTAAAATGAGAATAGTATTGAAATCCTAAACCAAAGTGACCAATATTTTTTGTTGAATAAACAGCTTTTGCCATTGAGCGTATTGCTATTTCGTTAACAACTGCCTCTTCTTCAGTTCCGGCAACTTGCTCAAGAACTTTTTGAAGTTCTTTAGAATTGTTAATGTCACTAGGGTTGTATGAATAACCCAGGGACTGAACAAATTTTGCAAACTCATGAATTTTTTCTTCACTAGGCAAATCGTGAATTCTATAAACGAACGGCGTTTTTTCTCTTTCACCCTTTCTGTTTACATGAGCAGAAACAATTTTATTGGCAAGCAGCATGTATTCTTCTATGAGTTGATGACTCTCGTTACTTTCTTTTATTATTATATCAATTGGCGAACCATTATCGTCCAAAATAAATTCAACATCAGGGGTGGTAAAATTTATACTTCCTTTTTCGGTGCGTTCAGCTCTTAGTTTTCTTGCAATTGAATTCAAAAGTAGAATTTCATCAACCAGTTCACCGGATTTATTTTCTATTATTTCTTGTACTTCTTCATAAGTGAATCGTCGTTTACTATTAATTACAGATTTACTAATTCTGTAAGACACTCTTTTACCATCTGGAGTAAATTCAACTATCACCGAAAAAGTTAAGCGATCTTCATTAGGTACCAAGGAGCAGATACCATTTGATAATTCTTCGGGCAACATTGGGATAACTTTACCTACAAGATAAACACTGGTTGCTCGTTTAATTGCTTCTTTGTAGATCTCCGTTCCGGGTTGAACATAATGACTAACATCAGCAATATGAATTCCAATGGAAAAATTTCCGTTTGCAAGTTTTTCTATTGATACTGCATCATCAAAGTCTTTTGCAGTTTTGGGGTCAATTGTAAAGACGTTACTATTTCTTAAATCCAATCGATTTGAATAATCTTCAGATGATAATTGTTTAGAAACATTTTCAGCTTCCTTTAAAATTGCCTTAGAAAATTTATACCTAATTCCAAATTCTCTAGCAATTGATGCAATTTCTGTGTCGTAGGTTCCAGCTTTGCCAAGAACTTCTATTACTGATCCTTCAGGATTTAATTGAGAATTTTCCCATTCAATATTTGAAACAACAACTTTATCACCATCTTTAGCTTTTTTCAAATTGTTTGATGATACATAAATATCTCTGTGAATTTTTCTATTATCCGGATCAACAAAATAAAAAGATTTAGATTTTCTTAATATTCCAACAATCTCTTCTCTTGCTCTTTCAATAATATTTACAATTTGCCCTTCTTGATTTTTACCTTTCCGTTGCGCAAAGAGGGCAACTTCAACTTTATCTCCATCAAAAGCCGTATTTAAGTGTTTTTCAGAAATAAAAACATCATTCATTTTTTTATCGATAAGAACAACGAATCCATAGTTCTGATCATTAACTAGTTGAAGTTTACCAATATGTTTTCTGCCTGCACTTTTGTTTAATTTGTATCTTTTACCGCTTTTTGTTAAAAATCCTTCCTTGTATAAGGAGTGCAGAACATTCTTGAAGTATTCAGTATCTTTTTTCTTCAGTTTAAGTTTTTTACTTAAAGCTTTTGATGTAATGACTACGTGTTGATTTGTTTTAAAGTATGCTGTGATTTTTTCTTTCATCAGAATTCAAATTTATATTTAAGAGCTAATTCCTGAACGCGTTCCTCCGTACTTGTTTCAATTATTGGAGACTTTTGTTCAAGCCTAATTAAAAATTTTGGATTAAATAAGTATTCAACCTTAATATCTGCTTTGCTCAATTGCAAATAATCAGTTTGAGAACCAAAGCTGCCGCCAAATGAATACCTGATATTATTATACTTACCTGAGAAAAGAAGTTTATAAGAATCACGTCCCGAATATTTATTTAGTCTTATATTACTTATTAAGCCACCCAAGGTTGAATTTAAGTAACTGGTAAGTTGAGAACCCAATAATGAATATGCGGCATTTTCTGTCATTGAACCCAAAGTAGATTTCTGCTCATCATTAAGATCAAGATTAAGCTGATCGAATATAACAAATGTTAAAGCATTCGATTGATCATACTTTAAGTCGGGTATATCATTCTCAATTTGAGAAGCTCCGACATAAACATATAAATACTGGTTATTTCCTGATAGATTTTCTCTAATTTTTGAATAAGCTGTATTAAGTTTCAATTTAACTGCAACCTCTTCGGTGCTGCCGGTATTTTCAAAGTTTTCAATTTCACCTCTGTAAGTTGCAACTATATCAAAGTTTGGATCTGTCAGATCATTTTCAAAGCGAATATTGCCGTCAGCTTCAAAAGTCTTGAAAAACTCTAATTGAGAACCTGAGAGTAAAGTTAAAGCTCCTTGTGTTTTTAACTCATTTCTTACAGTCTTAAATTCAAGCTGACCTGTTGTCTCAACATTTAGTTTCTGGTTGAGATCGGGAGCAATAATAAAATTAAAGCTGGCAATATTATTAATGATGATATTGGTATTTAAGTTTAACTTCGTTTTTTCTTCATTATTTAATTTAATCTTATTTTGTTCTGTTTCCTTAAGAATTCTAACAAACTTTTGATTGCTCAAATTCATTTTAGAACTATCTTCTATAATTCTGTAGATAATTCTTCTATTTTGACCAAAACTATTATTTGCTTGGGAAGTATAAACAAGATTTGCGTTCTCAACTAAAATATTTCCATCAAATGAATAAACGTCATCGTTAAAAGTCAGCTTCCATTTCTTGTCACTTTTTACGAAAAGATCGCCATATATTGCGGAGTTTCTGGATTTTGATTGCTGACCTAAAAGTGCAAGATCACCATTGAAAGTAAAATCAAAATTGCTGAAAGGAAATTTATTTAGCTCAATGCTTCCTTCTCCAATTATTTCACCTTTGTACTGAGAACCTCCTTTGTTAGATAAAGAAAAGCTATCAACCGTAGCTATCTGATCTTGAAAAACAGTTTTAATTCCCAATCCATAATCGAGATTGTTCTGTCTAAGAGTAAATCTTCCATCACTTAATAGAAAAGAACCCTCTGATCTTAAATTATTGACCGTTCCGTTAATTTTAATTGTAGATTTAATTTTACCGCTTTGGTTTTTTACATAAGGTAGAATGTTTCCCAAACTATTAACATTAAAATCATTTGCTCTAAGTGATACTTGTATCTCAGAATCATCAGATAAATATTCTTCATTATCAAGATAATTAATTTTAAGGGGTAAACTGGCGTCTACAGTAAATAAGGGTAGAATGCTAAGGTTTTCTTGATTAATAAAATCAATATCAAACAGGCTATTATAATTTCGGTGGTTTACAACAGCTGTTAGCGATCCAAAGTTTACATTATTATAAGAGATATTATTAATATTTAAATCCCCATTTATTTTCGGGTTTCTTAGCTCCCCTGTTGAAACAAAATTTAAATAGATATTTCCACCTAAGGGTTGTGATTGATCATCAAAAAGATAATTAGAAAGTACCTCAACCGGCATACTCTCCACACTTACAAAAAAGTTGTGACTCTCATCATTATTAATTTGACCATCTAAATTTATAACAGTAGCACCATTTTCTAATATTAAATTCGAAAGCTGAACACCGTCTGAGTTGAACAGCACTGTGCAAGTATCGTAATTTATCCAAGGGATGTTTTTATAATAAAAGGCAACATTACTTAAATAAATTTTTTCATTAAAAGCACTTGTTGTGGCAATCCCCTCTAGTTCAGTAGTTAAATCATCTCCAATCTGCAAGGATGTATTAAAGAATAATTTGCTTTGGTTAAAAATAAAATCAGCTTCAATGTTATTAAATTCAGTACCGACATAAATCTTTTCACCTTCCAAAGACACAGTTCCAAACATTTTGTTGAATGAAACTTCTCGATTATCCCTGCTAAAATTAAGATTTGCTTCAACTTCGGAAAGGTATATGATATTATCATTTCTTTTGTTAAGTAGGTTTTCGATTTTTATATCTGTTGAAATTTCAAAATTAAGAGAATCATTTTTAACAGAACCTTCTCCGGAACCAACAATATCAAGCTCATCGTTCTTTAAAAATTGGGCAATAAGTTCAAAATCCTTAAATAGGAAATTGTAGTGAAATTCTATACCTTCTTTAACTATTGGAGGTATTACTTCTTCAGTAAAAGAAATTGATAAGCTATCACTCTCATTATCTATCGGATTCAATTCATCCAGCTTATTGGATAGTATCGTTGAAATCGTATTCCCTTCGTAAACCAAAATATCAATTGCTTTTTGAAGCGAGAATTGACCGTCAATATTCAAATCTGCAAATTCCGATTTTAAGTTGATGTTTCTATCTTCTTGTTCCTTTTGAAGTGAAAGCGACAATTTAGTCTCACTCAAATTAAGATTTCTTAAATAAGATGGTAGCAATGTGATTTCATAATCGCCGACCATATCATCAATCGTTAGATTTTTACCGTTTGCAGAAAAGTTTAAATTCAAATTTGAAGAATCTCTTTTGTCGCCGGTAAATTCTTGAAGTTTTAGGTTGTTAATGTTGCCGATGAGATCGTAATTTGGTTCACCGGAATCAGTAAGGTCAAGTTTGCCGGCAACCATAGTCCTTGCCTGATTAACATTACTCTTTAAATTAAAATCTAACAATTTTGATTTAATTACACTCGTGAAATAAAGTGAATCAATTATTATGCTGTCAATTGAAGATTTAAAAGCCTTAACATCTAATGAAGCATCCATCAAATTTGGGTCTGTGCCTGATCCCTTTATTTTGCCCTTACTTGTAAGAGATGATTCAAAACCAGTAACGGGAAAAATATTCAATTTCTTGGTATTAAATTCTAAATCATATTCAATTTGTTCGGGTTGAAGGTCCATGTAGAGATCAATAAAAACATTAGCATTATTAATATCTCCCACTAACTCGGTATGAAATCTTGTTGGCTCACCTATAAATTTTACATTTAAGTTTTCCAAAACCACATTTGGATAAAGTGGTATATCTAATCCTTTAACTAATTGGTAAGCCTCAGATTCAACAATTTTTGAGTCTGTGATATTTACATCTAAGAATAAATTATTTGGTGTGTGAAGTTTTTGCACTTTCCCGTTAAGGCTTAAAAAGGAATTCATAAAATTTAAATCCAATTCTTTGACGTTAAAATCCCCAAAGTACCCATTTGCTTTTAAATTAAGGTCAACCTTACCGTTTAAGAAATCGGTAGCGTCAATAAAAGTATAAAGATCACTAAAATTTAAAGGATAAGCTTCAAATCCAACAGCCATCGGGTAATCCCTAAAATTTCTAAGTTCAACATTTCCTAAAAGATTTAGTTCATTAATTTTGGCAGAAAGTTTTATGTTAGAGCTATCGGTAATAAAAATAAGATTATTTACTA
>CAYXXW010000037.1:0-3304 GCA_964469115.1 uncultured Melioribacteraceae bacterium | reverse complement strand
TTCACTTGAATTGTGAACGGGAATGAACTAGAAGCACTATCTTTAATTTCGGTTTGTGTTACTCCAACGCTATCTCTTTTAGATAATTTTGATAGATTCCAAATTCCATTTTGATCTTCACGCAGGTAGAAGTCTGCATTATCTATGATTATATCTCTTACTAAAATTCTTTTAAGGAGCAAGTGAATCGGGCTGGTTTTAACAACTAAATTCTGAGCTTTAAAAATGGTATCGCTTTCAGTAGTGAGTATTGTATTAGTAAGAATAAGAGAAGATAAAATAGAACCTTCAATATCTTCAATTTCTAAAGTACCATTAATTGATTCTGAAACCGTTGAAGTTATTTGATCTTTAAGAAAATTTCGAAATGTTTTCGTTTGAGAAAAACCAAAAAAGATTATCATTAAAAATAATAAACCGGCAACTAGACCGATAAAAACATTAACTATCTTATGAAATAAAGGTCTCTTAAATTTTTTCTTTTCTGTTTTTTGTTCATCAGCCATTATAAGTAGCTAATACCTTTTTAATAATGTTTGTAGTTGACTGTTCTGTAATAAAACTTATGGTTTTTACTTCTCCCCCGTTACTTTCAACAATATCACGACCAACAATATTTTCTATTGACCAATCCGCGCCTTTAATTAAAACATCCGGTATTAGTTTTTCAATTAATTGATGAGGAGTTGGTTCGTTAAATAACACAACATAATCAACCGGTTTTAGTTGAGCTAGTATAAAAGCCCTTTCATTCTCACCAACAATGGGTCGGTCTACCCCTTTAATTTTCCTAACTGAAGAATCACTATTTAATCCAACAATTAGTATATCGCCGCATGCTTTTGCTTTCAAAAGATAATCAACGTGCCCAGCATGAATAATATCAAAGCAACCATTAGTAAATACAATTTTTTCACCGTTTTGTTTCAGTGTTTTTCTTATTTTAATTAATTCTGAAATATTTGTGAGGGCAACATCATTCATACGTTTGCTCGCAAAGTACTGAAAAGTTTATCTCTTTCTATTGGAACAATTCCAACTTCTTCGCAAACAAGTCCACCAGCGTAATTAGCAATATAAGCAGCTTCTTCAATTGTTGCTCCGCAAGCTAAGGCATAAGTAATAGTTGCAATAACAGTATCTCCTGCTCCGGAAACATCAGCTACTTTTCTTGCTTTAGTCGGTATTCTTATTTCCTCTGTATCTTTTTGAAAAAG
This sequence comes from uncultured Melioribacteraceae bacterium, assembly GCA_964469115.1. GTDB lineage: Bacteria > Bacteroidota > Ignavibacteria > Ignavibacteriales > Melioribacteraceae. Next base: position 2,087 of record CAYXXW010000037.1, on the reverse strand, counting down.
AGCAATTCCTTTTTCACCCAATGTTAAAAGTACAAACTTTGCATTCAACAATTTTAATAACTCTTTGCCGGCATATGTAATATCTTTATCAGTAACAATTCGTAATCCTAAAATATCTTCACTTTCTTTTTTATTTGGTTTGAAAATCGTAGCATTTTTATACTTCTTAAAATTAATAAATTTCGGGTCAACGGTTATGATCTTACTATTCTCATTTGCAATTTTAATAGTAGTTTCAATAATATTTTCTGTAAGAACACCCTTATTATAATCCTGCAGTATAATTGCATCAATTTCATTAATATTTGATTCTAAGAATTGAATAATATTTTGCTCTAACTCACTATTGATTGAATCCTTACTTTCTTTATCGATTCTTACTACATGCTGTTTACCAGCAATAACACGGGTTTTTGTTGTTGTTGGTCTTTGCTTGTCAAAAAATATTCCGTCAGAATTTAGATCTGCATTGTCCATTAAACTAAGAAATGTTTTCCCATCTCTATCGTTACCAATAACACCAACCGGAAGGGGACTGCCGCCAATACTGGATATATTAAGTGCAACATTTGCAGCTCCTCCAAAGCGGAAGAATTCATTATCAATTTCAACTACAGGAACCGGAGCTTCGGGCGAAACTCTTGTTACGTCACCCCAAAGATATCCATCGAGCATCATGTCTCCAACAATAGCTATAGTTTTGTTAGTGAATATTTTTTCTAATTCATTTATTCTTTCAATTGTCAAATCTTTCTCCGTTTAACTAAAATTCGGAACAAGTAAATTGGTCAATCTTATTTTTCTAATTCCGTCGTTTGTTCCTAACCACATATTCTCACCGTCATAATGCAATGTATAAATCGTGCTGGGTAGTAAATTATTGTCTAATTTTTTCGATTCCAGAGTTTTTCTGTTTATTAAATTTATTCCTTTGCCGCTAATCTCTTTAGTTTTGGGATCGAATGAATACACAGAAGTCCAAATAAAATTACCAGTTAGTTCTATTGAATAAATACCGCTGCCGTTCAGTTTATTAAACTCATCAAAACGGACCCACTTTATACCGCGGTCATATTTAAATAGCCCGCCCAAGTTAAAATCCGGATTTTCGGCAGTTCTGAATTCATCAGTTCCCATCCAAATATTATTTTGCTCAAAAAGCATATCTGTTACAGAAACTTGATCGCCTTCATTCAAGAAAAAATTTGTTTTGCTATCATAAAATGTTGTTGTAAATGATGAATCACTTTTAACATGCTTATGTATTCCAGCTTCAACACCAATCCAGATTAGGCTGTCACCATCAAGATCAATTGTTTTTACTGAATTAGTTTTGTCGTTTTTATTTTTTGTTAAGTCAAAGTCCGTGTATTTTTTTGTGATCAAATCAAATTGTGTAAGATATTTAAATCTTCCAATCCAAAGTTTATTTTCTTTTTTATCAAACTTTAAACTTCTAATCCAGTTGCCAAATTGGCCGCCAAGAGCAAAACTTTTTCTATTCCATCTATTTCTTTTTTTGTCAAAAGTGTAAAGTCCATCGGCAGAACCCGCCCAAATATATCTTGGCCCAACTTCAACGCAATAAAAGAAATCTTGTTTAATTTTATTATTTGCTGAAGAATAATTCATCCATTCGTTCTTCCATTTTACATACTTATAAATTCCATCTCCCTCTGTTGCGACCCAAATATCAACCCCATCATTCTTAATGTCTGTAATTTTTTTACCTTGCAAATAAACTTCAATAGGTTCATTTTCTGCAAAATGAGGTACAGTAAACAATATAAAGAGCAAGAGTGATATCTTATTGATTTTAATTATTAATTTCATTGTAGAAATGGGACTTTGCTAAATTAATGTGTGGCAGGTTCTAGTTTATTTATAACAAACTCTGCTTTAAAGATTTTTTCAAAACCAGCAACAATCTTATCTTGTAGTTGAAAAATGTCAACATCATTTTTAATAATAGAAGATAATTCAATAGTTTTGAAATTCATTTCTTTTTCTAGATTAGTTTTCTCTTCTTTGATTACATCCAAATATTTTATAAGCTGCTTGTGCTGATCACCAATAAGTATCGATCC
>CAYXXW010000036.1:0-16759 GCA_964469115.1 uncultured Melioribacteraceae bacterium | reverse complement strand
ACCAGTGGTGAATTTACTCGCGAATTTTTTGAGGAAAATTTTAGATTAGTATTTAAACCAAGTGAATCTAAGAATTTGGAATTAGCTCTAAAGTCAAGCAGAAATAATCATCACCTGCTGCATTATATCAAAGTTCGAGACAATAAAGAAAAAATCAGAGAACAATACAAAAAGCTAAAAAGGAATAAAGGAAGTAAAATAGCTCTTAGTCGTACACTTCAATATTTACCTCAAAGAAGGGTTAAAGAATATCCACCGGTATCATTTGTTATTTTTGAAAGTAACGGAAGGGGATCATCACCAATAGTTGTTGATTTGGCAGCTTCAATTGAGTGGGATTTTATCAGCTTCCTTTCGCATGAATATCACCATTGGTACAGAAATAGACAGCTGCAAATAAATCTTAGAAAAGTAACAAGTGAAGATAGAGATATTGTTGATGCTTTAAGTCTTATTGAAGCTGAAGGAATTGCTGATATGGTTGATAAAAAGGATTGGTATACTAAACCAAGCAGTGCAGTTTCAGAATATGCGCGAAAGTTTCTATATGATGTTCAATCAACTCCGCACATTATAACTCAAATTGACCTTGCATTTCAACAAATGGTCAAGGATCCCAAAGACAAAAGATACTTGGGTAGAAAAATTCTAAATATTTTACCGCAGCGTGGGCACACAACTGGTTATTTTATGGCTAGACAAATTCTTGAACATTTTAGCAATAAGGAATTAACAAAGTGTGTGGGAAATCCTTTTAAATTTGTATTATTATATAATGATGCGGTTCATAAGAGTGGTAGTAAATATCCTGGTTTCTCAGATGATACAATTAAAATAATTAATGAAATGGCCAATAATTATAAATTGTACTAGTAAACTTATCTTGTTCAAAAAAAGTCTCACCAAAAGCATGTTCTACATATAAGTCATTCTCTAAAAAATGTGCTGTCGATATCCCATCAAAAATTAGATATTTAATTTAGGATAAGAGTTGTATAATTTTAATAGTATCGGGTATCGCATAAAAGGATAAGCGTGATGTCAATTAATTTGTACAAATTAGAAAAAAATTTTTACTTAGATTTAGTTTTAACTTAATCAGAAATATAGGATAAATAATGAAGCAAGGTCACCCAAAAGGTTTAGCAATATTATTTTTTACAGAGATGTGGGAACGTTTCAGTTTCTATGGAATGAGAGCTATTCTAGTGTTATTTCTCACTAAAGAAACTCTTGGAGACAATCCTGGTTTGGGCTGGACTAGTTCTGAGGCATTAGCATTATACGGCTGGTACACAATGATGGTTTATTTTATGGGGATACCAGGTGGAATCATAGCTGATAAATTCCTTGGACAAAAGAAGACAGTTTTTTTCGGTGGATTATTAATTGCAGCCGGACAGTTAACTTTAGTGCTAGATAATATGGTGGCTTTTTATTCTGGTTTGGCTCTTATAGTTACCGGTGTTGGATTTTTAAAACCCAATATATCAACAATGGTTGGCGGTTTATATAAAAAGGGTGATCCAAGAAGAGATGCTGGATTTACTATATTCTACATTGGGATAAATATTGGGGCTGCTAGTGCTCCGCTTTTGGTTGGGTATATTGGTGAAATTTATGGCTGGCATTACGGATTTGGTCTTGCAGGAATTGGAATGTTATTGGGACAAGTAGTTTATATCTGGGGACAAAAATTTCTAAAAGAAGTAGGGAACTACACACCAGCAGAAAAAATTGAAGGAACCAAAGCAAATAAACCTCTCACTAAAGTTGAAAAAGATAGAGTAATAGTATTGTTAATCTCATTCGTAATTGTGATGATCTTCTGGGCAGCTTATGAGCAGGCTGGTGGTTTAATGAACTTATATACTTTTGAAAAAATTAATCGAACAATGTTTGGGTTTGAGATCCCAGCAAGTATATTTCAATCAGTTCCAGCTTTTTTTGTTATTATATTTGGAACTATTGTGGCAACATTTTGGATGAAAAGACAGCTTAAGGGTAAAGAGTCTTCTTCTTTATTCAAGATGGCAGTTGGTATGATGATAATGGGCTCCGGTTTTCTAATGATGTCTGGTGCAGCTCTTGAGGCAGTTGATGGGACAAAAGCAATGCTTATTTGGTTAATTCTTTCATACTTCTTGCAAGTTATTGGTGAACTTTCAATTTCTCCTGTTGCTCTATCATTTATTACAAAGTTGGCTCCTGCAAAATATGCGTCTATTATGATGGGAATTTATTTTGCTGCCACTGGGTTAGGTAATAAATTAGCCGGATTGGTTGGTGAGCTAGCCCAAAGTGCCGGTGAACTAGAAGTATTTACAGGTATTGCAGTCTTTTGTTCATTATTTGGCTTTTTAATTTTATTGCTTTATAAAAAATTAAAAGATCTAACACACGGTGCAGAAGATATGGTACATGAAAATTGAAAGAGAAAATTTGATATTATAAGGACAATTTTTGAATCGTCCTTATAATATCATTACTAATTCTTTGCTTGTTTCAATTTTTAGTTAAGCTATTATCTAAAATCTTTATTCTTCAACATCATCAACAAAAAGTACTAAAACCCCTGCAATAATCATTGATAAGCCACCCAAAAGTAGTGCATAAATTGCCTCATTAGCAAAAAGATTTTTTACAAAAAAGCCTAAAATTGCAGCGGCGGTTATTTGTGGTATTACAATAAAAAAATTAAAAATACCCATATAAACACCCATTTTTTTAGCGGGCAGAGATCCAGTTAATATTGCATAAGGCATTGATAAAATTGAAGCCCAAGCTAAACCAATTCCTAATTCAGATATTAGCAATAAGTTCGGATCATTAATTATATAAAATGAGGCTAAACTTAATCCGCCAATCACCAGACTAATTAAATGAACAACTTTTCTAGAAGTTCTCTTTGCAATCCACATAATTGCAAAAGCCATAATTGCTGCAAATCCATTGTATACAGCCATTAAAACTCCGACCCAATCTGCTCCTTCATTATATAAAGCTGAAGCTGTATCAGTGGCACCGTAAATATGTCTAGTTACAGCGGGTGTTGTATAGATCCACATTGCAAATAAAGCAAACCACGAAAAAAATTGAACATAGGATAACTGCCTCATGGTCTTCGGCATATTATATAAGTCTGTCATAATAGAAAGCATACCGGAATCATTGGTCTCTTTATTCGATAAATAATTTGTCACAATTTGCATCAAACCAAATATGCTAATACCGGCAAAGAGAATAAATAGCCCATAATCCATGTATATAAATGAATTAAAAACTAAAAGCAAAGCAAACCCAATAGTAAACCAGATGATTCCATTTTTAAGAAAATTTGGTTTAGAAGCAGTATTAGTATCTTGAAATTTATTTGATTGATTTGTTGAATCATTTTCTTCTTCAAATTTGGCAAGTTCTTCAGGAGGATATTCTTTGCTTCTAAGAACAGTCCATAAAACTGCAAGAAAAAAAACAGCACCACCTATATAAAATGAATACTTTACTGAATTTGGAATTTCACCTTCAGGTGCAGTATTAGCAATTCCAAGCCAATTAGTCATAACATATGGTAAAGCAGAGGCAATTATTGCGCCGGTTCCAATAAAAAAGCTCTGCATAGAAAAACCGGTTGTCCTTTGTTCAGATGGAAGCATATCACCCACAAAAGCCCTAAACGGTTCCATTGAAACATTTATTGAAGCATCCATTATCCAGAGCATTCCGGCTGCAAACCAGAGGTAAGGAGAATTTGGCATAATAAATAAGGCGAGTGAAGCCAAAATTGCACCAGCTAAAAAGTATGGTCTTCTTCTACCAAGCCTATTCCAAGTCTTGTCACTCATGTACCCAATAATTGGTTGAACAATTAAACCTGTTACAGGTGCAGCGATCCATAAAATAGGTATTTCATCAATATTAGCACCAAGAGTTTCAAAAATTCTACTAACGTTAGCATTTTGTAATGCAAACCCAAATTGGATACCCATGAATCCAAAACTCATATTCCAGATCTGCCAAAAATTTAATTGTGGTTTTTTCACAGTGTGCCTTCAATGTTTCTAATTAATTTTAGATCTGCAAAATAATTAAAATTTATTGATCTAAAAAATGACGCGATAAAGTATATTATTCTAAATCTTTATATATTTATTTTAATAATAAACAATCAACTTAATTGCGGCTCATGAAATTCGACCCACAAAAATTTTATAAAACTGAAATTGAAAAATTTGAAAAAAAATATCAATTGGTTCTTCAAGGTAAAGAGCCAAAATCTCTTTACGAACCATGTGATTATATTGTTGAAAGCACCGGTAAACGTCTTCGTCCATTTTTAGTTTTACTATCTGCAAAAGCAGTCGGAGCAAATTCAAATAAAGTGATTAATGCTGCAATTGCTGTTGAACTTTTTCATAATTTCACTCTTGTTCATGATGATATTATGGATAATGCCGATAAAAGAAGGGGGAGACCAACACTACATATAAAGTATGATATAAATACTGCAATTCTTGCCGGCGATAATTTATTGGCAATCGCTTATCAAAGTTTAATGAAAGACTGTAAAATAAATGGACTGAGTGCTATTGAAGATTTTACAATCGGACTAATTGAGGTTTGTGAGGGACAAAGCTTAGATAAAGATTTTGAAGTTAGAAAAAAAGTTAATCTTGATGAATACATATTGATGATTAGTAAAAAAACTGCAGCACTAGCAGAAGCTTGCTGCTCTATTGGTGCAAAACTTGGAGGCGGAAGTAAAAAAGAAATAAACGCGCTTAAAAGATATGGGAAGTATTTAGGCTTAGCTTTTCAGATTCAAGACGATCTCCTTGACATTATGGCTGATGAAGCTGAGCTTGGGAAAAAAATTGGCGGTGACTTATTAGAAGGAAAGAAAACTTATTTATTACTAAAAGCACTAGAAAATTCCAAAGGAAAAGATCGTCAGCTAATTGAAAAAGTAATAGTGAATAGTGGAATAAAAGCAAACCAGATACAAAAATACAAAGAGCTTTATGTTAAACTTGGAGTTGTTGAAAATGCAGCTGCTGAAGTAAAAAAATATACTCATCTAGCTCTCAACGCACTTAAAAATATTAAGAATGAAGAAGCAAAAATCGCATTAGATTGGCTTGCTCACCTTCTTACGGATAGAAAAAAATAATGATTGAAAAGAAGGTTGAAATTATAAATAATGCCGGACTTCATACTAGACCGGCTGCTACAATTGTAAAAATTGCTGCAAAGTTTAAATCAGAGTTTTTTATACACAAGGATGGAATGAATATTAATGGTAAAAGCATTATTGGTGTTATGACACTCGCTGCAGAAAAAGGATCTACACTAAGACTAACTTTTGAAGGGAATGATGAGGAAGAAGCATGTCAATCAATTGTGGATTATTTTGAAAGAGGATTTGATGAATTATGAGTGCTAAATTATTAAAAGGAGTTGCGGCTGTTTCGGGAATATCAATTGGAACTGCTTACTTATATGAGAAACATGTTGAAGTAGTTCAGGATGAAGTAATAACAGATGTTGAAGAAGCTCTGGATAAATTTGATTCTGCATTAAAAAAGTCCATAAAAGAATTAAAAAAAATATTTGATCTTGCCGTCGATAAAATGGGTGACAAAAGAGCTCAAATCTTCGAAGCTCAAATGATGATTCTTGATGATCCCGTTCTGATAGAAAATATTAAAAATAGAATTAGAGAAGAAAGACGTTCACCTGAATTTATTGTTGATGCTGAAATTTCAAAATATCAAAAATTATTGTCTGATTCAAAAGAATCTTATATGCAGGAAAGAAGTCAAGATATTGAAGATATTAAGAATAGAATTATCAGAAATATTAAAAAGAAGAAATGGCTTTCGCGTATAGATAATGATGTAATAGTTGTTACTAATAATATAACTCCTGCTGATACAGTATTATTTTCCCGAGCAAATGTAAGAGGTTATGTAACAAATATTGGCGGTTTAACATCACATGCTGCAATTGTGGCGAGATCATTAAGTATTCCTGCCGTGCTTGGCATACATGGTGCAACATCAGAAATTAAAAATGGGGATCAATTAATTGTTGATGGAATTCATGGTGAAGTCATAGTATCACCAACACTTGAACAACTAGAATATTATTCTGAAAAGCTAGTTAGATTAAAAGAATTTGATACAGAACTTGAAAAACTTGTTAATGAGCCTGCAATTACTACTGATGGAAGAAAGATTATTTTAAGAGCTAACTTAGATATTGTCGAAGAGTTGGACTATATATTCAAAAATGGTGCTGAAGGGACTGGACTCGTTAGAACCGAACAGATTTTTAATTTGGAAGATGAATTTCCGGATGAAGAAAAACAATTTAATGTATATAAAAACCTATCTGATAAACTTTATCCCCACGTTGTAATTATTAGAGTCTTTGATATTGGCGGAGATAAAGTTTTCCCGGTTGACATAAAAGAACCAAATCCATTTCTCGGTTGGCGTGGAATTAGGTTCTTACTTGACAATGAAAAATTATTAAAAACTCAAATTCGTGCTTTATTACGAGCAAGTATCCATAAAAACATCAAAATAATGCTTCCGATGATCACATTTATTCAAGAGATCAGAAGGTCAAAGGAAATAATTGAATGCTGCAAAGATGAGCTTAGAAATGAAGGCAAAGAATTTGATAATGATATTGGGATAGGAATAATGATAGAAGTTCCATCTGCTGCAGTAATGGCTAAAGAATTTGCTGCTGAAGTAGATTTTATAAGTATTGGAACTAATGATTTAATACAGTATCTGCTTGCAGTTGATAGAGGCAATGAAATAGTTTCATCACTTTACCGAGAATTTCATCCTGCTGTTATCAGAACACTTTACAAAATTATTCACTCAAGTAAATTAGGTGAAGCAAAAGTTAGCATGTGTGGTGAAATGGCAGCAGACATATTAGCAACTCCGTTACTTGTTGGAATGGGGCTCGATTCGATGAGTGTATCTGCATCTACAATTCCACATATAAAAAAAATCATTAGATCACTTAGCTATGAAGATACTCAACATTTAGTAAAAGAGTGTTTAACATTTGTAACCGAAAAAGAAGTAAGCGATAGACTATTGGATTATTTCAAAGAACATTTTGTCGATGAAATTGAAAATGTTTTGTAATGTTTAATTAAATCAATACTTATTTCACAAATAGTGATTATTATTTGCACTTCGTTAAGAAATTAATTTTTACAAATTATATTTGAAATCAGCTTCATTTTTTATTGTTTCATCCATATTGTAAACTTAAAAATTCAGAAAGCTCATTTGATAATCAAAAGATTAACATACATCATACTTCTTTTTGTTTTTAGTACAACCTCACTAAATTCTCAAATATATTTTTTTGGCAGAAATAAAGTAGCATATGAAGACTTTGAATGGCAAGTTTTAAAAACTGAACACTTCGACATATATTATTATAACGGCTTCGAAGAGATGGCAGAAATTGGTGCAAAGTATGCCGAAGAAGGATTTGATGAACTTAAAGTTAAGTTTAATCATATCATTATTACAAGAATTCCCTTAATTTTTTACAATACTCATATACATTTTCAGCAGACTAATACACTTCCTGGATTTATTCCGGAAGGCGTTGGCGGATTTTTTGAATTTATGAAGGGTCGTGTTGTTATTCCTTATTTAACTTCACTTGAGCAATTCAGACATGTAATAAGACATGAACTTGTTCATGTTTTTATGACCAGCAAACTACTAAACTTAATAAAAGATCATCGCATTATTGGTAGCGGATACCCGCCTCTTTGGTTTGTTGAAGGTTTAGCAGAATATTGGTCGTATTATTGGGATACACAAGCTGAAATGATCATGAGAGATGCAGTATTAAATAACATTTTCGCTCCTCTAAAAGATATCAGCAGAATTTACGGCAGCTTCTTAATGTATAAAGAAGGTCAAAGCTTTCTGGAGTTTGTCGCAAATAAATACGGTGAAGATAAAATACTTCTGCTAATTGAAAATTTTTGGCGTTTCAAAAAGTTTGATGATGTAATTGAATTTACTTTGGGTGAAAGAGTTGAAAAAATTGATGAGGATTGGACTTACTATCTTAAGCAAAAATATTTTCCTCTCTACAAGGATAAAACACCTCATTTTATTGACTCAAAAAAAATAACAAATGAAGGATTTAATTTTTCCCCCAATTATTATAAAAATGGAAACAATGAAGAAATTTATTTTATTGCTAACAGAAGCGGATATTCTTCAGTTTATAAAATGAATTACAATCCCGATTCAATTGATTTTGTAAAACCGGAAGTAATTGTTAAGGGTGAAAAAGAAGCAGTATTTGAATCTTTTCATTTGTTGAAGCCTTCATTAACGATTTCCAATAATAACACACTTGCCTTTGTAACCAAATCCGGAAGTTCCGATGCCATTCATCTTTATGATATTCAAGAAGAAGAAGTTATAAAGACATATAAATTTTCTGAAATTTTAACTATTGAGTCCCCAAGTTACTCGCTAGATGGAAACAAAATTGTCTTTCACGGAACTGATCGCAAAGGTTATATTGATATCTTTATACTTGATTTAACTAGCGGCACAATAAAAAGATTGACCAATGATTATTATGCAGATCGTGATCCGGTTTTCAATAAAGAGGGAAGTAAGGTAATTTTTTCTTCTGATAGAACTAGCGGGGAATTTGAGAAAAAGAATAATTTATTTAGTGTTGGAGTTCAAAATGGAGAAATTGAATATATAACATATTCCGATGCAAATTTAACGTCACCCAAGTTCACTCCCGATTTTAGATCATTATATTGTTTGGCTGATTCTGACGGCAATAAAAATCTGTGGAAAATAAATTTTTCAAATGATGAACCGGCGAGTATGACTCAAGAAACGAGATTTTTAACCAGCATATTTGAGTATTCATTTGTTGACTCAACTGAAATTATTACGTCTTCATTCGAAAAGTTTTCATTTCAATTTTATTCACTCGATCTCAATAGTTTACCGGATTCAATAAATACCAAAATTGTTTTTGATTTTAATCAAATAGATGAAGCTTGGGTTCCGGATAAAATTATGATTAATCCTGAAACAGATAAATTGAAATATGAAAACGAGTACTCTTTAGATTATGCAATAAGTCAAGTTTCAACTGATCCAATATATGGGACAAGGGGCGGCGCTGTATTTGCATTGAGTGATTTGCTTGGTGATGATAAGTATTACTTTATCTTTTACAATAGCGCAGAATATCAGAGTGAATTCTTAAAAAATATTAATGTTGCCATTAGCAAGGTTAATACTGGAGGCAGAACAAATTACGGTTATGGTCTTTTCCATTTTATTGGTAGAAGATATGATATTAGACAGAGTAACGATTTTTTTTATGAGAGAAATTTTGGTGGTTATTTTTCATTGCTTTTTCCATTGTCATCATTCCAAAGATTCGAGGCAAGTGTAACAATTTCAAATTCCGATAGAGAATTATCTTCCGATATCATGCCAAGGAAAGCATTACTACTTTCTAATACTATTTCGTTCGTTCATGATAATTCTTTATGGAGCAGAACAGGTCCAATGGATGGCTCTAGATTTAGACTACTATTTGGATATACTTCAGATATTAGATATGGAAATGCTAATTTTTACTCAATTATTGCTGATTATAGAAAATATTTAAGATTGGATCAAAGAATTACACTAGCTACTAGGGCGTCAATTTATTACAATCATGGAAAAGACGCACGAAAATATATTGCCGGAGGAAGTTGGGATTTGAGGGGTTGGCCACGATTCAAAATTAGAAGTGAAAAATTGTGGATCTCTTCCATAGAGTTACGTTATCCATTAATTGATCAAATTTACTTGAGATTCCCATTTATCGGCCTTGGATTCAGCGGATTAAAAGGAGCGATTTTTCTTGATGCAGGTGGAGCATGGGATGACAAATATGGGGAAAGAATAAACCTAGGTGGAACAGAAGGTACAATTGGGAGTATGGGAATCGGTTTGCGTTTTAATTTTCTTGGTGCAATAACTTTTAGATATGATGTTGGAAAACGAATTATTAATAATTTTTCTGATTTATCCGGGCACATTTTCTATCATTTTTTCTTTGGATGGGATTTTTGAAAAATAATCTGCTACTGATATTTCTTTTAATAATATTAGGATGTACAAAAGATATTGTCATCAAAAGTACAAGTGTTGATGCTGAATCTCTCGCAATGTATGGGAAAAATCCGTTACGTAGTTTTTATTATGATACTGAAAAAGATTACGAATTAGAATTTGAGTGGGACTCGAGCACACATGGTAATTTTGGCAATACATCATTTGTTGTTTACGATACAACTTTAATTACAACAAGTTTAAGTGGGCGAGTTACCGCATTTAATCTGTTTACAGGTAAAAAAGTTGGTGAGTTAAAATATGAAGGGGAGATTGAACAAGCTGCAGTGATAAATAATATCAATCTTATTTTCATTGTGAACGAATTGAAAGAAAGATATTCTACATTGGTAATTTACGATTTTAAGAACTCAAGGGAAATAAATAAAATTAAATTGAAGGGTAAATTTAATAATGAACTGTTATTAGTAGATAATAATATTTACGTTGCTTCAGATTTTGGTGATCTTTATAGATTGTCCCCGTTAGGAAATATTTTATGGAAAAAAGAATTAAAGATTGAAGTTCATTCAAATCCCGCAGCAGATAAAAGCTTTATCTATATTGCTTCTCTTACCGGAAATTTGTTGAAGGTTGCATTTGATGATGGGGAAATAATATATGATAAAAAGATCAGTAATGGTTTTCAGAGCGGAATTAGTTTAAATGAAAAGGATTTATTTGTTGGTGATATTAAGGGGAATATTTTTTCTATAGACAAATCAAACGGTGATATTAATTGGTCTTTTAAGTCAAGTAGTAAAATAGTTTCTACTCCTGCATCAGATCAAAATAATATTTACGTTGGAAATTTAAATGGTGATTTATTTAGTATTAATAGAAATAGTGCAGAATTAAATTGGGTTTACAAATCAAAAGGTTTGATTAATTCACCTTGTTTGGTTTTTGATAATATAATTATTCAGCCAAATCACTTTATGAAAATGGAAATTTTAAGTAAAAATGCTGGTGAACTGCTAAACCAAATTAATTATGATTCAAGAGTTAGAACTACTCCTATTTATTTTAAGAATAAATTATTTATCGGTGTCGACAAAGGGGAAATTTACTGTTATTCATTTAAAGAAAGTGATGAAAATTAGAAAGATATTAATATTATGAATTTAGTTTTGATTGTAAAAAATAATATTTCAAGCTTTACTATGATGCTATTGATATCCGCTGTTTCAATATTTGCGCAAGACTCCACTAAAGAATTCACAAAAAGTAATCTTAATATTGAAATAAATGACCTATCACTAGAAGAAATTAAGAAGAGTGAAGACATTATTAAGCCTATATTGGAATTAAGAACAAAAAGGCAATGGATTCCATCTTCACTAAATGGAACTGCTAATAAAACATTGATGCTTAATCTCAAAAAGAAAGAACCAAATTTTATTGATTCAGATCTATTTCTGATTGTAGTTGGTTCAGCTGTTGCATTTGGAGCTACTGCTGCGTATTTGAAATTTGAGGCGGATGATTCTTACGATAAATACAAATTAACAAATGATAATAAGTATAAAGATCGGACCGATCGATATGATCTTTATAGCGGTATTGCCTTAGGTGTTATGGAAATAAATTTTGGGTTTTTGATTTATAAATTCTTAACAGATTAATACAATACCAAAAACTGAAGAAATTATTTCTTAGTGTGCTTCCAGCCAATTATTTCCTATACCGGATTCAACAACTATTGGAACTTTCAGCTTCATGGCATTTTCCATTGTAGTCTTAATAATCGGAACTAACTCATCAATTTCATCTTTATGAATATCAAATATTAATTCATCGTGAACTTGCAGGATCATTCTGGTTCTAGTATTTCTTTTCTCAAGCTCGTCATGAATATTGATCATTGCAATTTTAATCATATCAGCTGCAGTTCCCTGAATTGGCATATTAATGGCAACTCTTTCTTCAAATTGGCGAACAACACGATTTTTACTGTTTATATTTCTAAGGTATCTTCTTCTTCCATTTAATGTTTCTGCATAACCTTTTTCTTTTGCCGTCTCAATAAAACTGTCCATCATTCCCTTAACGTTACTAAAAGTGTTAAAGTAGGTATCAATAACTTCCTGAGCATGCGTTCTTGTTATACCTAAACGGGAACCTAAACCAAATGCTCCAATTCCATAAAGAATTCCAAAATTTACTTCCTTGGCCTTTCTTCTCATATCTGGAGTAACGTCATTCTTATCAACCATGAAAACTAATGCAGCTGTAGAAGTGTGAATATCTTCTTCATTTTGAAAAGCTTTTAACATTGCTTTGTCGTCACTTAAATGTGCCATTATTCTTAATTCAATTTGACTATAATCAGCACTAAGGATTTTATAATTCTTATCCGATGGAACAAATGCCTTGCGTATTTCTTTACCCAACTCGGTTCTAATTGGAATGTTTTGCAAGTTTGGATTTAAACTGGAAAGTCGTCCCGTGGATGCTACGGTTTGGTTATAAGTTGTATGAACCTTACCGGTTTTTTGATTAACCAATTTAGGAAGGGAATCAGCATAAGTAGATTTTAGCTTTGCAATTTGTCTGTAATTTACTAAATGATCAATTATTTCATGTTCGCCTTGTAGTAATTCTAATGATTTTGCATCAGTTGAATACCCAGTTTTTGTCTTTTTAATAGGCTTTAATTTAAGCTTATCAAATAGTATATGCTGCAATTGTTTTGTTGAGTTAATATTAAACTCTTCATCTGCAAGAATGAATATATCTTTATTCAACTTATTTATCATTGATTCTAGTTCTTTGCTAAATTCTGTTAAACCTTTAATATCAATTCTAACTCCGGTGGCTTCCATTTTTTCTAAAACCGGAACCAAAGGAAATTCTATCTCATGAGCAATTTGATCAAGGTCATTATTTTTCAATTCCTTGCGTAGCTTTTTATAGAGCTGAAATGTAATATCTGCATCTTCGCTTGCATATTCATTTAGTCTTTCCGGTTCTACTGCAAAAACTTGTTCTGGATTTTTCTTTACATCAAATAATTCTTTTAAATGTATTGGTTCATAATTAAGATATTTTTCAGAAAGGGCATCCATACCATGTTTTTGGTCTGGATCAATTAGGTAACTTGCAAGCATTGTATCAAAATAAAATCCTTTAAGTTTAATTCCGCAACTGTTCAACACTGCAATATCATACTTACCGTTTTGGCAAATCTTTTTGATATTTCTATTTTCAAATACCTGCTTAAATATTTTCTTAAATTCATCAATACTTATTCTATCACTTAGATCATTTTGAAATAGATCATTACTTTCAATAAAAGGATTAGTTGGGATAAAGTACGCTTCACCTTTTTTCAAGCAGAAAGATGCGCCTGCTAAATTCACATTAAGTGTATCGAGAGAATCTGTTTCGGTATCAAAAACAAACTTTTTTGAATTTGCTAAAGTTTTAGCTAAACTTTTTGCCCCGTCAATCGTTTTAATTAAATGATATTTAACTTTTTTGTTATCAAATTTATCCAGTTCATTTTCTTGTGCTTCAACATGATCTGCGTTTAGTTCATAATCTTCTTTTTTATAAATCCTTTTAACCCTAGCTAATAAATTTCTAAATTCTAATTCTGTAAATATTTCATCTAATTTTTCAAAGTTTGGCTCTTTAATTCCTGCGGAAAAATTAAAATCCATTTCAACATCAGTAACTATTGTTGCTAGTTTTTTGGAAAGAAAAGCACTTTCTTTATATTCCTCTAATTTTGTTTTTACTGATTTCTTTTCGATATGTTCAAGATTATCATAAATATTTTCTAAATTTCCGAATTCTTTAATTAGTGGTTGAGCAGTTTTAGGACCAATTCCTTTAACACCGGGTATATCATCGGATGAATCACCGACTAAAGCTAAAAAGTCAACCATATATTTTGGTTCAAATCCATATTCCTCAATTGCTTTATCCATATCTGTAATTATCAAATCTTCGGTCGACTTTCCCGATTTTATGAGTTTAACTTTTTTTGTAATTAATTGAACATAATCTTTATCGGGTGTCACAGCGAATGAATCAAGTTTTTTCTTTTCAGCAATTTTAACAGCTGTACCAATTATATCATCTGCTTCGAAGCCAGGTTTAATATAGAGTGGAATATTAAATGCTTCAACCAAATCCTTGATTCTTTGTATTTGTGGAATCATATCATCAGGCATTGCTAATCTTGATGATTTGTAACCTTCATACATTTCATGTCTGAATGTTTTCTCTTTCGAATCAAATGCCACAGCAATTATATCGGGATTAGTACTCTCTATTACTCTTATTAATTGATTTAGAAATCCATAAACCGCTGAAGTTGCTTCACCTTTTGAATTTACAAGTGGTCTGTTTATAAAAGCAAAATAAGCTTTGTAGGCCATTGCCAATGCATCAATAATAACAAATTTTTTACCGCTCATTAAATATTCCTATCTTTTTGACAATTATTATGATTATTTTTATTGCTTGAAGATATAAATTGTTTTACATAATAACCATTCATTATTTGGTATTCTATGAGAAAGCTCTCCTTTCATTTTATTTTTATACTTTTTTTTATTTCTAGTTTCTCATGCAGTGAAAACAATAAAGAATCTAATGAAAATCAAAATAATTTTTATGTAGCTAGTTGGAATGTTGAAAATTTATTTGATACAACAGATGATTTGGATAAAAATGACAATTGGTATCTGCCTGATAGTAAAATTGAGTGGACTGAAAGAAAGCTTATAACAAAATTAGCCAATCTTGCCAGAGTTATTAACTATATGAACGATGGGGAAGGACCAGATATTCTAGGAATGCAAGAGGTAGAAAAACAGGATTTAATTGATGATTTGGTTGGTAATTATTTGCATAAAAAATACTATAAAGTAGCTTATTCAGAATCACCGGATGCTCGGGGAATTGATAATGCTTTAATTTATAATCATAAGAAATTTGATTTAGAATCAATAAATCCAATCCAAATAAAATTTGATAAACCTAAGTCTTCTAGAGATATACTTCATGTCCAATTGATTGAAATTCAGAGTAATGAAGTTATCAATATTTTTGTAAACCACTGGCCAAGCAGAAGAGAAGGTTTAAAGGAAACAGAAAAATTTAGGATTAATGCCGCAGAATCATTACTTGAAAAAATTAATGAGTTAAGAAGTAATGATGAAGATTGTAATATTATTGTACTTGGTGATTTTAATGATTTACCCAGTAATCTTTCAATTAGTGAAACATTAGGAGCTAAGAGCTTTGTATGTAATGAAGAAAATGAAGATTCATACCTATATAATCTTTCTTCTAAATTATTTAAACAAGGTGAAGGTTCCTACAAATATAGAGATCATTGGAATATGCTTGATCAAATAATTATATCCAAGTCATTGGTAGATAATAAAGATTTGGATTTTGTTTGTAATTCATTTGAAATTATTAAGCCTTCATTTATTGTTGAGAAAACCGGCAAGTATGCTGGAACGCCTTTACCAACTTACGGAGGAAGAAAATATTTAGGAGGTTACAGCGACCATTTCCCTGTAGGTGCAAGATTTAATAGTAATTAAATATTTCAATTTAATTACTATTAAAAAAAGAACTTTTTTACTAAGTTTATTTTTATAAAAAAATGAGAAATTTACTTATTGACTTTTTTTTAGATAATACTTAATGTTAGTCAACACATTTTTGTTATTTAACTTTAAAACATATAAAAACAATATCGGAGGAACCTTCGCATGCAAATTACAGAAGTTTTAGGATCACTTTCGTACATCTTAGCTCAAGTTGATTCAGGAAGTCCATTGTCATATCTACAAGAAAAGTTCTTTCAAGGCGGTCCTTTCATGTATCCTATTTTAGCCGTACTAATTTTAGGACTTGCGTTTTCATTCGCCAAAATATGGTCATTATCTCGTTCATCAATGAATACAAAAAAATTCATTGTTGATGTTAAGGAAAAATTAACAAGTGGTGGTGTAAGTGAAGCAATGAAATTATGTGAAAATACAAGAGGTTCCATTGCATCTGTTTTTCATGCTGGTCTTCTAAGAGCTGATGAAGGTGTTGATGCTGCAGAAAAAGCTATTATGGCTTATGGTGCAATTGAGATGGGTTTCTTGGAAAAAGGCCTTATCTGGATTTCATTATTTATTAGTGTTGCTCCTATGCTTGGATTTACTGGAACAGTAATGGGAATGATTGGTGCTTTTGATGATATTGCTGCTGCTAACCAAATGTCACCTGCTATTGTTGCTAGTGGTATTTCTGAAGCACTTTTAACAACTTTATTTGGTTTGATCGTTGCTATTATTCTTCAATTCTTTTATAATTATTTTATTTCTAAAGTAGATAGTATTGTTGGCGATATGGAAGAAAGTTCAATTGAACTAATTGATTCTCTATACGAAATAAGCAAAAATAAATAAACTAAACTGAGAATAATAAATGGTTAACATTAAAAGAAAAAAGCGAGCTGGTGGTGAATTCTCGGCCGGATCTATGGCTGATATTACCTTCTTATTACTTTTATTCTTTCTTGTAACAACTAATATTGA
>CAYXXW010000035.1:1528-16790 GCA_964469115.1 uncultured Melioribacteraceae bacterium | reverse complement strand
TAGCCTAAAACTGAAAGTACAATTATTACCGAACCGGAAGGCAAATTTAGGTAATATGATAATAATAAACCAACCAGAGTAAATAACAGCCCAAAGGCAATTGAGTAGATCATCATCGATTTTAATGATTTAGAGAAGAGCTTACTTATAGCAGCGGGAATTGTTAAAAGGGCAACGACTAAAATAATTCCCACGAGTTTTATTAGCAGAACAATGGTTATAGCGATTAATATGAATAAAATGAGATAATAAAGATCAACATTTAATCCGGTTGTTTGTGCATATTCTTCATCAAAAGTAATTGATTGGAACTCTTTGAAAAATAATGCCACTACAGCAATTACAATTAGATCAACAGAAATCATTAACCAAATTTCTGTTTTAGATACGGTAAGAATATTACCGAATAAATAGCTCATTAAGTCAGGAGCATAACCGGGTGCAAGTCCAATAAACAGTACTCCTAAAGCCATTCCAAATGCCCAAATAATACCAATCAGTGTATCTTCGTTTTCTGACTTATTTTTTCTCATTCTAGAGACAAAAATGGCCCCAAGAATGGAAGATCCAACTGCTCCAAAAATGGGATTAAAAGAGAGAAGATAGCCAAGTCCAATTCCACCATAAGCAGAGTGGGCAATTCCGCCGCTTAAGAAAACCAATCTTTTAATAACTATGTATGATCCAATAATTCCGCATGCGATACTTGCCAATATGCTGGCAATAATTGCATTTATCATAAAGTCATAATTAAATATCTCAAACATATTTTCTCTAAATTTTAATGATGATGTTCTAAAACTCTATGAGGGACTCCGTGTGCAATTAAATCCACCGGACACTGATAAGTTTCTTCGAGCATCTCTTTTGTAATTTCTTTTGTATTATGATAAACTAATTTTTTATTCAGGCATGCAATTTTCTTTACTGATCTAGAAATTGCAGCAACATCATGCGAAACCATAATTATTGTTTTTTCTTTATTGAGATTTGCAAGCAATTCATAAATGCTAACACCGGTTTGTGCGTCTACGCTCGCAGTTGGTTCATCCAAGATAAGAATATTAGGATCTGTTGCAAGAGCTCTTGCAATTAAAACTCTCTGTTGCTCACCACCGGAAAGGTGACCAATTTGAACATTTATTTTCTTCAGTAAATTCACTTCCTTCAAAGCATCCATTACTTTTTTATTTTCGGATTCCGTCTGATTTTTACGGAATATCTTTTTGGAGATAAGCCCCATTGATACAACATCTTTCACAGAAATAGGAAACGTTTTATCGAAGTTAGAATATTGCGGGACGTAACCAATTTTATAATCTTTAAAGCTAACTGGTTCATTATGAATTAAAACTTTACCTTTGCTGGGATGAATTAATCCTAAAATTACTTTTAAAAGCGTTGTCTTTCCGCCACCGTTCGGACCAATAATCCCTAGAAATTCTTTTTCTTGAACAGTTAAGTTAATGTCTTGAATAATATTATCACCCGGTTCGTATCCGGCAGAAACATTTATTAATTCTACGGCAGTTTTCATTTTAAATACTCATCTAATTTTTTACTGATATCAAATAAATTCTGAACATAATTTTCCGGAAGCGGATTTATTGAATCTATTTTTAGTCCCAGCGAAGATGCGACTGCTGATACTGAACTATCATCAAAATGCGGATCAAAGAAAATACAATTAGTTCCTTTTGATTTTGCAATTTCTAAAAAGTTCTTAAGATCATTAGCTTTTGGATGCTTTCCATCTTGCTCAATTGCAATTTCTTCTAATCCATATTGTTCTGCAAAATATCTCCAAGCTGGGTGATAAACGAACAATGATTTTTCTGTTTTATTTTTTAGAACATCTTTAATTATCTGATCAGCAGAATCAATTTGTTCTAAATATTTTAATCTGTTATTTGAAAAGTAGTTCCTATGCTGCGGATACAAGTAACTTAATGTATCAACAATAGTTTTTGTAATAATCTTAACATTGTCCGGAGAAAGCCAGTAATGTGGATTTCGGTCAATAATTATAATACTACTGCTACAGTCAACAATTTTTTCAACATTTGCTTTGAGCTTTTCAAGCAGAATATTTTCCAACTTAAATTCTTCTCCAACCTTAAAATAAATATTAGCATCTAGGATATTTTTCAACTGTTTAGGTGTTGGTTCAAATGAGTGTGCATTAGTTCCGGGTGGAATTAAAGTATTTACATTTGCTCTGTTTCCAACAATTTGTTTTACAAAATCGGCATAAGGAGGTATTGAAACTGAAATATTTATTTCATTAATATTTTTCTTTGGTTCATCGTTGCAAGAGATAAAAGCAATAAGAATTATTATTGCAGCTAAAATTTTTAATTTTGACATTTTGGACATAGCCCCATAAACTCAAAAGTGTGTTTTGTAATCTTGTATTCAGTTAATTTTTTAATTTCAGAGATGATGCAAATTGGTAGTTCTTTTATTTCACCACAACTGGAGCATATTATATGATGATGATGATGGAGTTTTGAAACTAATTCGTACCTAATTTTTTTATCGGCAAAATTAATTTCATCTACCAAACCTAATTCTTGAAATAGTTGAATTGATCTATAAACACTTGAGAAATCAATATTTCCGCAACGTTTATGTATTTCTTTCAGCGTTAGTGGTTTGTTCGCTTTATTCAGTTTGGTTAATACAATCTTCCGTGGAGCAGTTAATTTTGAACCGGAATCTCTAAGAATTTTTAAATAATTATCCATAATTAAAAATAAACAAAATATTCCTAATTGCAAACGATTTGCAATAAGAAATAAATTAATTTGCTGCAGCTATTTGATACAATTTTATTTTACGGGAAAAAACGATTCGGGAGAATCGCTTTAAAGATCTTATCTAATTCTTTTCATTACAACACGGCGATTCTTTAATCTGCCTTGAATTGTCGAGTTTGGCGCAAGTGGATATTCATCACTTAATCCAATTACTTGAAATGATTTTGATGAAACTCCTCTCGAAACTAAATAGTCCATAACTGATGAAGCCATAGCTGTAGATAAAGCCTTCCGCTCAGCCGTGGAGCCGGAATTATCCAAGTGACCTTCAATTCTCCATTTAAAGCTTGGATTGCTTTTCATCATTTCCGCTATTTCATTCAATTCTTTGTAATAACCCCTTTGAATGTTAGAAGTATTTGATGAAAATACATTTTCGCCATCAAGTAAAAATTCATTTGGGATCGAAACTCTTACTTTATTCTCGGGCTCAACTGAATTATTTTGTTCCTTTTCTTCGGGTTTAATTTCTTCAATTTGATTTGTTTCGGGTATCTCGTCAGGACAGCCATCTGAGTCTTCATAATTATTAAAATTCTCTGCAACATTAGGGCACTGATCATTTGCATCAACAATTCCATCCTTATCATTGTCTAACTCAGGACAACCATCTTCATCTTCAAAGCCATCAAAATCTTCTGCCATTTCCGGACATTCATCTTTCTCATCAGAAATGTTATCGCCATCGTTATCGAAATCGGGGCAACCGTCTTGATCTTCAAATCCGTCAAAATCTTCAGCTTCGTTTACACAATCATCTTTGGAGTCAATAATTCCGTCACGATCGTTATCAAATTCCGGACAGCCGTCGTCATCCTCAAAATTATCAAAATCTTCTGCCTGTTCAGGACAAGAATCGACTTGATTATTAATTCCATCACCGTCTAAATCATCTGCAACAGTAAGATCAACGGCATAAGAAAAGCCAACTGAGAAAGTTGAGATGAAATCATTGTTTGAGCCGCTGATTGTTAATTGATCTACATTATCTTCTGTGATAAAATTAAGGCTTACATTTCCATTTATGGCAAAATAACGTGAGACTAAAAATCTAACTCCAATCTCTCCTGTAAAATCCATCGCTGTAAAATCTGAATACCACAGATTTTTTACTCCAAAACCGATGTAAGGAAAAATGCTTTTATTTATTTGGTAGTTTAAGGTTAGTGCCGGACCAAATGAGAGTAAGTCTGTTTCAAATTTATCTGTTGAAGTGGAATTACCACTTAACTGGCTATAAGCAGTCTCAAGTTTTAATCCCAAGAAGAACTTTTTATCAGTCATAAAAAAATATTCAGCCGCACCATAGCCATAAAATCCAAGATCAGAATTAGTATAATCTGTTTCACTATGAGAAATTCCACCCCCGAGACTGAGTAAAATTGTGTTAGAAAGCGGATTGGTTTTATATTTAGAAAATTGAGCAATGCCATTTGAAGAAAAAGCAAAAAGCAATATGATGGGCAAAATATAGCGTTTTAACATTTGAAAGCCTGTAACAAATAAATTTCAATAACCTTATATAATAGAAATTATTTCACTAATCAATAAAATACTGAAATTTACTTTTACAAGTGTGAAAATAATCCTAAAATGAGACATTATTTATTATCGGATTCTTTTTCATCGGAAGCATTTTTTATTTGAAGAATTCTCTTGTTTAATGCTTGACGCGTTACACCCAAAATTTGAGCTGCCAAACTTTGGTTGTTATTTGTTCTTTCCAAAGATTTAATCACTAACTCGTTTTGAACTTCTTTAAGTGTTGGAAGTGCATCACCAAAAACAATTTTTTCATTATTTGGGTTATTTAGTCTTGTCGGTTCAAAATTCGTTTTAGGAGCGATATACTTTTTGAATATTGCAAGTGACATTACTTTGGATTTATGAGTTCCAACCGCGTCATAAATCATTGATTGAAGTTCTCTTATATTACCGGGAAAGTGATAGGTGGATAAAAGCGGATATAATTCTTGAGGAATAGTAGGTTTATTCTTCTTAAAGTTTTTTGCAGCTTTCTCCAAAAAATAATCTATTAAATATGGCAGATCTTCCATTCTTTCCCTTAGTGGAATAGGGGATATTCTATGAACATTAAGTCGGTAGAATAAATCTTTTCTAAAATTTGCTTCTTGAACCATTTGCTCAAGATTCTTATTTGTAGCTAAAATTATCAAAGCATCGGTGTATCTTGGTATGTCAGAACCTACGGGATAGAATTCTCTTTCCTGCAATAACCTTAAAAGTTTTACTTGAGATTGAAATCCTAGATCACCAATTTCATCCAAGAAAATTGTACCTCCGGCAGCTCTTTCTAATCTTCCGCTTCTATCTTGAATTGCATTTGTAAACGCTCCTTTTTTATGACCGAATAGAGTATCGGAAAACATCTGGTCATCCAAGCCTGCAATATTGGTAGTAACAAAAGTCCCTGATCTATTACTCAATTTGTGAAGGGCTCTTGCAATAAGCTCTTTGCCAACACCGGTTTCGCCAGTTATCAAAATTGGTTCGGATGTATTTGAAATTGCTTCCATATATTGGAAAATGGACTTCATCTTTGGGCTTTGAGTAATTATTTCACTGAATGCTTCTGGCCTATTGATACTGGTTGATGTAAGCATTGATTTAAGGGAACTGTTCTCATCTTTTAATCTCTGAATTTCCAGAGCTTTATTAATTACACTTATAAGTCGGGTATTTTCAACCGGCTTTATTATATAGTCGAAAGCACCAAGTTTCATACAATTAACAGCAGTTTCAATTTCAGTATCACCAGTTACAACAATAACTTGAATTTCCGGATAATTGGGTATAATCTGTTTTAATAATTCTTCACCCCTGACAAATGGCATTGAAAGGTCTAAAAGAATTATTGATATTTTATTTTCTGTAAGGATATTCATAACATCGCGACTATCGCTGCAGAGAATAGTATTATCAATCCCATGTTCAATTAATGTCAACTCAAAAGAGTTAAGCAAGTTGATTTCATCATCAACTAACAGTATGCGATTATATGGATATTTTGAATCACTCATAAATTGTTGCTATATATTGGCAGTTTAATTGAAGCGCTAGTTCCCTCATCAGGTAATGAATTGAAAGTTAGAATTCCAGTATGCTGAAGAATTATTTTAGATGCAATTGAAAGGCCCAATCCTGTTCCCCCGTTATTCCTTTTTGTTGTAAAAAATGGGTCAGTAATTTTTCTTATCAATTCTTTTTTCATCCCTTTCCCTTGGTCAAATACATTAAGCATAATAAAATCGGATTTTTTTTCTACTTCAATTTTTATTGATTGGTCTCGTTCAGTCAGCGCTTGACAACTATTTTCTATAAGGTTTATAAGTACTTGCTCAAGCTTTTGTTTGTTTCCTTTTACATAGAGGGGTGTTTTCGAATATTTGACTGAAAATTTATCAGTCGATTTTGATACTAGATTAGCAGTTAAATTTACTGATGCCTGTATTACTTTATTTATGTCTACCTCTTGATTGTAACCGGAAGAATCCTTTCGTGCAAAGTTCTTTAGATCTTCAACAATATTTTTAATTCTCTTAGCTCCGTCATTTATTCCGCCAAGCAGTAGCGGCATTGATTCTTTTATTTTACTGAATTTTAATCTATCACCGACACTAAAGTCCCCATTTTTTTCATAGTATACCTGAAGAATCGGTAAGATGTTAAACCAAACTTTTTCAACTAAAGGTACATTAAGAATTACGAAATTATTCGGATTGTTGATTTCATGAGCAACGCCGGATACCAAAGTTCCAAGCGCAATCATTTTATCAGCCTGCATTAGTTGTTCAAGCTGGAATTTAGATTCTTCTTCAGCCATTTTTTTATCAGTAACGTCCAGAATAACACCTTGCAAATGTGTAATAGTATCATTTTCTCCAAGACGCACGTATAAATGTGAATCAGCCCATCTAACTTCACCGTCTTTAGTAACAACTCTATAATGCTGTTTTATTCTTTCTTTACCGGATTTCAGCTTATTATCCAAATTGCTTAAGACTTTATCTTTATCATCTTCATGGATTATATCGGGAAAAGTCAGATTTTGAGAATAAAAATCTTCTGGAACATATCCCCATTGCTTAATATTTTCAGTTACAAATTCAACTGTTTTACCTTTATCAGCCGACCACAAAAAACCAATTGCTGGACTTTGATTAAAAATATAAGCCAATTCTTCATACTTAATATAAAGATCATTCAGAGTATCGTCAGTATACTTCTTTACGGTAATATCCTGTTTTATTGCAATATAATTAGTGATGTTGTCATTTTCGTTTATAACCGGAGATATAACGAGTTCTTCGTGATAGATAGTTCCATTCTTTTTCTTATTTGTAATTTCACCTTTCCAAACTTTGCCTGAAGTTATTGTATCCCAAAGATTTGTATAAAATTCATTATTATGACTTCCGGACTTAA
The DNA here is from genome assembly GCA_964469115.1 of uncultured Melioribacteraceae bacterium. GTDB lineage: Bacteria > Bacteroidota > Ignavibacteria > Ignavibacteriales > Melioribacteraceae. Next base: position 9,525 of record CAYXXW010000035.1, on the reverse strand, counting down.
GAATTCTTGGATTTTTATTTATAGCTTCGTTGAAGCTGTAGCCTGTTAGGTCGGTGAATGCTTTATTAACCCAAATAATTGTACCGTTGTGATCAGTAATAACAGTGCTATTTTGAGATATATTTAATGCTAAATTTTGTAAATTTAGTTGCTCTTTTAAACTTTTGGATTCACTTTTCAATTGCGCAATTTCTTGCTGAAGAGAAGTTATTTTATCGAGATTATTTATTCTTTTGTTTTCTATAATCGTATTCATAAATTTTTTTTAATTAAACTCAGAATGTCAGGTTATAATCGAACTTTTACTTTTTAATTTGAGCTAAATCACAATTAGTGTTCAGTCGTTCTGCTGTTTAAGTTTATTGTTAATTAAATATCTCATTTGTATTTTGATACTTTGTTTTCTTCAATTTAAGAAAACTTTTAAGGCCGAGAATTAAAATGATAGAAAACCAAGAATCCATGAAAATTCCTACTAAGCTAAGAATTAAAAAAAGAGCTAAGCTAATACTTGGAAAGAAAAAATTAGTTTTAACTTTTCTTGCAATCGGAGTAATTCTAGCTTCCATAATTTCCTTTTTACTGCCTAAATATTATCGTGCAACTGGGAGCATTAACTTAGATTCTAGAACAGTAAACAGTAATTTTCTGGAGAATAATGGAAGTTTAGAACACGAAATTTCGCTTTTAAAGTCTGATACCATAACAAAACAGACCACAGAAATTCTAGCCCGCGAAGGTATAAGTGTTAGTAAAAATGACATTTTGAATTCCGGTGAATTCTCAGCTGATAATGCTGCAACATCTATAAATGTCAGCATGATTTCTGATGATGGTGAAAAATCGGCTAGAATTGTAAATGCACTTATACAAAATTTTGCTGAATTTAGTATGTTAAATAGCCGTGATCGATATATAGCTACTCTAAGTGCTATTTCTGAAAGAGAAGAAGCATTAAATGAAGAAATTCAAAGATATAACGCAGGACTTGGAGGTGCTAGAATTCCGACACTTGCCCCTCAACAAGAGCAGATCATTTCTCAAATTGCTGAATTTGAATCTGAATTGGAAAGTATAGAATTAAAGAATAGTTTATATAACCAACAGCTTGAAAAACTGAAACAACTTTTAGAGGAAAGATACCCCAGAATAAGTTCCTCTATTCTTTCATTTGAGAGTTCCAAGATAAATAATTCCCAAGTTAAACTTGAAAGGTTAGAAATTATAAATTTGCTTTCGCGTGTTCAGCAAAGACTAAGAAATTTTCAAATTGATTATCCTTGGGAACAAAATTACAATATCAATAATTTAGGACCTGCACAAACTGAGTTTGCTTCTAATATTGAAGAAATGATTGATGTAGTTGTAAAAAATAGAGAGATTGAGAATGTAGATTTCTTAAAGAAACTCTCAAAACGATTGTTTGAAAATCAAGTAATGGTTTCTGCAATTGATAATACTAAACTCATAATATTTAATACCATGACTGATCTGGAACAAAATTTTAATAGAATTCCATATAGTATAATTAATATAGCCCGACAATCAAGAATGCAGAAATTCAATAATAATCTATCACTCAAAATTAAGACTGAAAAACTCAGATTAAAAGAAATAGAAAATAATTTTTATGCAGAAGTCGAATCAATAAAGAATGCCACCACACCGGATAGTTATTTTAGTCCTAATACAACATTGTATATATTCTTAGGTGGTTTGTTGGGCTTATTAGGAGGAATATTTGTTGCCTTATCTTCCAACTCAAATAAAATAGAATTGATCAAATCTACTGAAGACCTAGAAGAATCCGGTTATAAAATAATTGCGCAAATTCCATCCTTCCCTGAAGGATCTTCTTTGATATTTGATTCATTATCTCAAACTGAAAAAGATAAACAGGATCAGAAAATAATAAATGCTTTTGAAGGAATAAGTGTGTTCTTAAAATATGGAAGTCTTGATAAACCTTTAAAAACAATTTTGGTTGCCAGCGGACAAGATGGTGAAGGGAAAAGTGTTGTTGCTTCAAATGTAGCAATTGCCTTAGCAAACAGCAATAATAAAGTTTTATTAGTTGATGCCGACTTAAAGCATCCTCAATTAAATAAGTACTTTAGGATGAAATCGACACCTTCACTTGCACATTATTTGTTTAGAAAAAAAGAATTAGATGAAATAATTCGTACTACAAATAATAAAAACCTCAATATAATTACTTGTATTGAATTTCCTCAAAATCCGGCAGTAATTATTACATCAGAGAGAATGAAGAATTTTATGAGTCAAGTTGTTGAAGATTACGATTACGTTGTTTATGATACTTGTTCGCTTAGTATCTTAAAAGAGACTGCTGAAATTGCTAAAGAGATGGATGAAGTAATTTTGGTTGTCAGAGCAGATCAGAGTAAGGTTTTAGAAGTTGTTAATGCTGAGAATTTACTGAAAGAATATGGTATTAATAATTTTAATGTTGTGCTTAATGATGTTAAAGCTTAAGCTTTGGTCGGATTTTGATTTTGATGAAAAACATAAAATTACTCTTCAGAAAGTAAATTAAAGCATGACTTATTTACTAATATTCTTTACAAGCTTAATTTTAACGATTTTTCTAACACCCCCGCTAATTTCTTTCTTAAAAAAATCTAAGATCGTAGACCACCCGGGAGGAAGAAAAATTCATACCGAAGTTATGCCCAGGATGGGCGGCATAATTATTTTTCTTATTGTACTTGTAATGATTAATGCCTTCGTTGATGATTTTAACTCAATTAAATTTTTAATAATTTCTGCTACTATTTTAATTTTTTCGGGAATAGTTGACGATGTCCTCGGCTTAAATAATCTCATAAAGTTTGTTGTGCAAAACATCTCTGCAGTACTACTGGTCTATTTTTTACAGCAATACTATTCAGAAGTAAGTTTATTCGGATACGTTTTTGTAAGTCCCTTCGATTATTTAATACTGCTGATTTTCATTGTTGGCGCTGTGAATTCAATTAATTTTTTAGATGGATTAGATGGATTAGCAAGCGGATTTTCAACAATTATTTTTAGTGTGCTGTTAGCATTAGCCTTGAGAAAAGATGATGTCTTCCTAATAATTTTAACTGTAAGTCTATTAGGGAGCACTTTAGGATTTTTAAGATTTAATGCATTCCCAGCAAGAGTATTCTTGGGGGATACAGGTTCTTTAATATTAGGTTTCTTCCTGGTAGTAACCTCATTTTTAACCTCAATAAATTATCACGAATCAGTTCTGGATTTAACATTTCCGCTTATTCTACTTGGTGTTCCGCTTGTTGATACGGCAAAGGTATTAATTGTAAGAATAATAAAAAAAAGAAATCCATTGAGTGGAGATACAAGCCATCAGCATCACATTTTACAGCGAAGCATTATTAGTCACGAAGCAACCGTTTTCATTATTGAGCTATTCTCGCTAGCTTTTATTTTTCTCGCACTTTTATATTTAATTGATTATCGATTAGAAGCTACAGTTTTATTTTTCATATTTAGTATTCTGCTAATAATGATGCATAGGGTATTTGCAAAGGTAAATTTTGCAGGTAAAATTAATGCAAGCTTAATAAAAATTCATGATTTACCTATTAAGAATATTTTTAAGATAATAAATGTTATCCTAATTTTGGCAGCTGTTTTAATTGTTGTTCTATCAATACTTTCCTTCTCATTTAAAACATCTTTGGAAATTGATGAAATATATTTCCTTTTCTTAATGGTTTTAGGTCTTATGGGTGTCGCTGTTTTTCAGAAAAATAAGCTTGGTGTAATAAGCAATATTAACGTATTTCTTAATTTCTCAATATTATTTATAGTTTCAAAATTAAGCTTGCCCTCCGTATTCAGTGAGGGAATTTCGTTGAGTACAATTTATAAAACCTATGAATACACATTTTATTTTCTTACTGCTCTTATAGTTTTGACTTTAGTTTTAAGATGGAAAGCGTTAATGACGAGCAAAATATTTTTCAGCAGTACGGATCTATCTCTAATTATTTTTATGCTTCTTACTATTCTGGTCAATAGTATACTTAAGTTTGATCTCAATTATTACTTAAGCATAAGTCTTTTGGAGGCGTTTATATTTTATATTTGGTTTAAGCTGGTGGTAGATATTAAAAAAGAATTTGAATTTGTTTTAACAATAGCTTCTTTTGCATTGCCAATCTCAATGTTGTTAACATTAATTGTTGCAAGTCAAATCTAAAAAGCTTCTTATTTTAAAGAAATAAAGTAGTTAACAAAGTAACTACGCCAAAAAAGTATACAATACTTAGGTTATACTTTATTTTAGTTATCCTTGCAATTTCTTCATTTATTGATAATGATTTTGAATCATCAATTGCTACTACTTTAGGATATGCTGTTATGTCTGAAATAATATGAGCCATTGTTGTCTCTTTTTATTTGTTATACTTTAACTATCGGCATGCATTTTTAATAGTTAAGCTAATATTTGGATATAAAATGGCTTTTTGCGCCATAAAGTGACACTAAACATTTAATCATAACCCCAATTATCAATTTGAGACAATAAATAAAGATTGACCAAAACAGTTCTCACCGTAACATATTTTTATTCAATAATGACTATATTTTCAGCTTAATTTTAAAATCAATAATCAAGAAGAATAGCGTAATGAAAGAAATTCCAAAAGCATATAACCCAAACGAAGTTGAAGATAAATGGTATCAATATTGGGAAGAGAATAATCTCTTTGGCTCAAATGTTAACAAAGATTTAGAGCCATACACAATTGTGATTCCGCCACCCAATATTACCGGAATGTTAACAATGGGGCATATTCTCAATAATACTATTCAAGATGTATATATAAGATACAAACGTATGCAGGGTTATAATGCACTTTGGGTTCCGGGAACTGATCATGCTTCAATAGCAACAGAAACAAAGGTTGTAAATTTTCTGAAGGAACAAGGAATTGAAAAAGATGAAATTGGGAGGGATGAATTTCTAAAGCATTGTTATGAGTGGAAGGAGAAATATGGTGGAATTATCACAAAACAATTGAGAAAATTAGGTGTAAGCTGTGATTGGACTCGTGAACGCTTTACAATGGATGACCATTACTATAAAAAGGTTATTGAAACTTTTGTAATGCTTTATAATGAAGGATTAATTTATCGCGGTTACAGAATGGTAAATTGGTGCCCTGCGTCTAAATCCGCAATTTCTGACGAAGAAGTTATCTATAAAACCAGTCAAGGAAGCCTTTGGTATTTTAAATATCCCGTTAAGGATTCCGATGAATTTATTATTGTTGCCACAACACGACCAGAAACAATGCTTGGCGATACTGGTGTTGCTGTTAATCCGAATGATGAAAGATATAAACATTTAATTGGAAAGAAGGTATTATTGCCTATTGCCGAACGCGAAATACCAATATTTGCGGATGAATATGTCGATATGGAATTTGGAACCGGTGCAGTAAAAATTACGCCCGCTCACGATGTAAACGATTATGAAATGGGACAAAGACATAATCTAGAGATGATCAATATCTTCAATCCTAATGCAACTACTAATGAAAATGTCCCCTCAAAATTTCAAAATAAGGATAGGTTTGAAGTTAGAAAACTTGTAGTTGCTGAATTTGAAAAATTAGGGCTGATTGATAAAATTGAAGATTATACAAATAATGTTGGTCACTCTGAAAGGGGAGGAGTACCAATTGAACCTTACTTAAGTGAACAGTGGTTCCTAAAAATGGAAGAGCTTTCCAAGTCTGCTTTAGAAGTTGTAAAAGACGGACAAGTTAATTTCCATCCTAATCACTGGATTAAAACTTATGAACATTGGCTAGGGAATATAAGAGATTGGTGTATTTCACGTCAATTGTGGTGGGGACACCGAATCCCAGTTTGGTATCATAAAGAGACTAAGGAGATTTACTGTAATGTTAATCCTCCAGAAGATATTGAAAACTGGAAGCAGGATGAGGATGTACTTGATACTTGGGCATCCAGCTGGCTTTGGGCACAAGATGTTTTCACTACAGAGGAAGAACAAAATTATTATTACCCGACCAGCCTATTAGTTACTGCACCCGATATTATTTTCTTTTGGGTAGCAAGAATGATAATGGCGGGCATGAAATTTATGAATCAAATCCCATTTAAAGATGTTTATTTCACCAGCATTATAAGAGATGTTCAAGGTAGAAAAATGAGTAAATCTCTTGGTAATTCTCCTGATCCTTTAGATGTGATTGCTGATTACGGAGCAGATGCCCTTAGATTTACAATAAATTATATTGCACCGCTCGGTCAAGATGTTTTATTCAGTACGGAGAAAACTGAGATAGGAAGAAACTTTGCCAATAAAATTTGGAATGCCGGAAGGTTTCTTTTAATGAATACAGATCAAATTAAACTTGATAGAAACCTCATAGATAAGCATACTGATTTTGTTGATGAGTGGATTGAAACCAAATTTCAAGATTCGCTTAAGCAATTCAATAATGCATTAGGAAAGTTTGAAATAAATAATGCCTCAAAAATTATCTATTCATATGTGTGGAATGATTTCTGCGATTGGTACGTTGAGTTAACCAAGAACAGATTATATAACTCAGACGATGATGAAAAAAAATCGGCTGTTCTAACCAGAGCAATTTATAATTTTGAAAATATGCTTAAAATGGTTCATCCTTTTATGCCTTTTATTACAGAAGAATTATGGAACTTGACGAGCAAAAGAGAAGATGGAGAAAGTATATCAGCAAGTGAATTCCCAAAAGCTGATGAGAGTAAAATCAATAAGATCTCAGGGGAGAAAATGAATTTTCTTCAAGATATTGTAAGCGGAGTAAGAAATATTAGAGGGGAAATGAACATTCCTCCTTCAAAGAAAGTAAATGCTCTTGCAAAAACAACAAATTTAGCTGAAGATCAGATAGAGTATATAAAATCATTAAGTAAAATTGAAGAGTTAACCTTTGGAGAAAATATTGAAAAACCGAAAGGTTCTGCGTCAACAATCTTAAAAAATTGTGAAATTTATATTCCTCTAGAAGGTGTAATTGATCTCGATGTAGAAAGAGAAAGATTATCCAAAGAAATAAATAGATTAGAAGGTGCATTAGTTGGAGTTAATAAAAAACTTACTAACGAAAGATTTGTAAATAATGCTCCAAAAGAAGTAGTTGAAAAAGAAAATGCTAAAAAGACTGATTGGGAAAATTCATTAGAGAAATTAAAAATTCTTCTTTCCGATCTTTCTTAATTCCTAAATTTAAAGCGGGTTATTAAAATCCGCTTTTTCTATAAAACCTAATTTTTTCTCCTTTCCCAACATTATTACTTTACTTTTTAAGTAAACATAATTATATTAACGATCGTTCACATGGGAAAATTATTATGAAAGAAGTTAAAAGTACAAAAGAGCAAATACTTGAAGCCGCATTAAATCTCTTTTCTGAAAATTCTTTTCATGGCGCATCAATTAGGGATATTGCAAAAGTAATTGGTAAAAGAGAAAGTTCAATTTATAATCATTTTAAATCTAAAGATGAAATATTTGAAAAGATTATTGAGAAATTTAGTAGTAGAAATTTTGGAACTATTATACTTACCGATAAACTAATTAATAACATTTCCAAACCTGAGAAGTTTTTCCAAATGCTTTCTGAAAATATTATTGGATTTTGGAATTCCTCAGAAGAACGAATGTTCATAAAGATTTTGCTTTCCAGAACGAATTTTAATAATAACTCATTATATACTTTATCTAGTTATTTAAACGACTTTAAAGTTTTATGCGAATTTATTTTTAAGGAAATGATAAAGCATAAATTTGTGAATAAATTTGATGTAAAAATTCTAAGTCAAGAATTCATTAGCCCTCTTTTCCTTTTTGAAATTGAATTACTTTCTGGATTAACTGAAGAAAATGATGAAAAGAGTTTTTTGAAAGGACACGTAGAATATTTCTGGAGTGCAATTAAGAGATA
>CAYXXW010000035.1:0-1428 GCA_964469115.1 uncultured Melioribacteraceae bacterium | reverse complement strand
ACCAAATCTTCAATTTCGCTTGGTTCCGGCTCATACTTATTATTGAAATATAACAAGCACTCATAGTAAACTTCATTCTTACCAAAAATTATAGTATTCTGGAATTGATCGCCCAGATAATACCTAATTGATTTATTGGAATATTTTGCAGGGAATGACCCTTTTTCGACCAGCTTAAACTCCAGGTTGCCGCTTTCTTTTTTAGCTAAAAGTATTTTCTCAATCAAGGATAATTTTTCATTTTCATCGGTAGTAATAACTTCTTCACTTATATGGATTGGGATAAAACTTATAACAGCATTGTGGTCATCTCTTACCAGCCAAATTTCAAATAATCGATTATGATTGTCATCAATCTCCCGCCAATTGCTTGGAACAGTAATTTTTAAATTGCTGGAACTGATAACTGATGGTGCATGTTTTACATATTCCTTCAAATCTGATGATTCTTTGGAAGATGAACATGAAAGAATAAGTAGTGCAGAAAAAAGGAGTGTTGTAAAATATTTAAGTTTCATAATGAAAATATAACTGAAACTTATCAAAGAGGGAATCTTTTTTGATTATTTAATAAATAAGCAAGGGCCAATTCCTACATTTTTCTGCTTTGAGAATAATTAAAACGCTGTTATCCGAAAGGACACTGAGCCTGCCTTGTCGGCAGACAGGCTTGTCGAAGTGTGTTTTGGATCTCTAACCCACTTAATTTAGGAGATCTCTCAGTCGGTTGACATTAAGCTTGTCTGCTTTTCCTTCGAGATGACAATCAGCTTGTCATTCCCGAATGATTTTATCGGGAATCTAGTAAATCTTAGATTCCGGCTCGTAGGCCGGAATGACAAGTCCGCTCTTGTCATTCGGTTCACACCAAAGCATGACACCGGAATCAAAAAAAGATCAGGGTAACATAAAAAATAGATTATCTTAAATGTCTTTTTAAAATCGGGAAATTACTGGGAATATACTTTACTCGCTTTTGCGTAAAAATTTGGGTTCTTCTAATGTTAAAATAAGAGATATTCTATGTGTATCCGGCAGAGTCTCGGATTCTGTATCACTGAATGTAGCAAATGTATAATCAATATTTAATTTAGGAAGTTTTACTCCGGCACCGATGGTAAATTGTTTTACATCGTTATAACCGCCTCTTACAGCAATAATATTTTTGAAGTTATATTCCAATCCCATTCTTGTATCAAAACTAACTGGACCAACATTAAAATAAGATGCAGTTTTTCTATTTTCAAATCTGATATCAAAATCTAAAGCGGGAGTAAATCTGCCGCCCAAAATCTCAAGAACATAAGCGGCGCCAATTTTTGCAGTCGGAGCAATAAGTTCATTTCTGCCAGTATCCCAAGCTAAAAGAGTTGTTGTAATATCCATTAAGTTTGCACCTACCGTGAAATTGTCATACGGCATATAAAC
>CAYXXW010000034.1:0-16937 GCA_964469115.1 uncultured Melioribacteraceae bacterium | reverse complement strand
TTTTGCCGGTGAAAGTTTTAGGGAATTCCTAGAGCATAAGATTATCGGTAAAAAATTAATTTACTCAATTGAATTCAAACCGGTAAAAAGAAATAACGAAGTTGCCTACATTCAAATAGCCGCACGAGAAGATACTCTTAAAAAAAATTATGAAGATCTATTACGACAAAAACAAGAAAAATCTCAACCTAAAATTGAAACAGAATCAATTGAAATCGATGAAGATAAAGAAAAGATTATTAAGGAAAGAGATGATGCCCTTGAGCTTTTAATTGAAAGTGCTGAGCAGCTGCAGATTGTAATGCAAGGCTCTAATGATGGGTTTTGGGATTGGAATTTACAAAAAGATCAACTTTTCTTAAGTGAACAGTATTATGAAATATTAGGTTACAGAAACGGTGAAATCAAATCTGATTTACAATCATGGCAGAATAGAATACATGAAGATGATATTGATTTAGTTCTAGATTCCTTACATGCACATTTGGAAGATAAAACTAAACACTATCAGTGTGAGTATAGAGTTAAGACTAAAAAAGGTGAGTGGAAATGGATTCTGGACAGAGGGAAAGTCGCAGTAAGAGATGAAAATAGCAATCCGTTAAGAGTTGCAGGTACAATAACTGATATTGATGAGCGTAAGAAAACGGTAAAGGAACTGCAAGAAAGTGAATCCAAATTTGTAAGCATGGCAGAAAATTTACCGGTAATGATATTGTTAACCGACAAAAAAATTAAACCTAAATACGTAAATAGAAAAGCAATTGATTTTATTGGCAAAGACAATCTTGATCAAGGAATAATGGATTTTGTGCATTCTGATGACATGGAATTTATTAAATATAATTTAGCACAATCTATAAGAAAAAGACAAACCAGCAATTGTGAAATCAGATTGAAAGACAGTAATGGTGAATTTAGGTGGATTTTGACAAATCTTGTCCCAAGGATGAGTGGAAAAGATTTTATTGGAATGTTAGGAGTTGGTTTAGATATTACAGAGCGTAAGGAAATTGAAACAAGATTAATGGAGAGTGAATCCCAATTTAATGAGATAACATCTGTAATTGGGGATGGTATTTTTATGATGGATTCCGAGGGGAAGTTACAGTTTGCTAATCCGGAGTTTACTAAATTACTAGGATATAAGGAATCTGAAATTGAGGGTAAAGATATTCATGATATTATTCATAATCATGACAAGAGTCAAAATTCTAATTGTCCACTGAAAAATGTATTTGATACTGGTAGCACAATAAGAATAGCAGAAGATTATTTTATTACCAAATATGATCAATTGCTCCCTGTATCTTATGTAGTGTCACCTATAAAGAGAAATGATTCAATTGTTGGGTCTGTTGTTGCATTTCATGATATAACAGAGAGAATCAACTCCCAAGAAGAAATGAATCGATTTGTTGAAGAACTTCAGTTTAATAAGGAACTGATGGAAGAAAATGCAATGGAATTTGCCCGGCTGAATGAAAAATTAACAGAATCAGAATCGCAGCTTAAAGAGACAAATAGTAGTAAGGATAAATTTTTCTCAATTATTTCACATGATTTAAGAAGTCCTTTTACATCAATTATTGGTTTTGCTGAGGTAATGCTTGAAGATATTGATATATTATCTAAAGATGAAATGAAGGAATTTACAAGCAGTATTTATAAATCATCAAAAAATATTCAAAACCTTCTCGAAAATCTACTTCAATGGTCAAGAGTACAGACTGGTAGAATTGAGTTTAATCCAATTAAATTTGACCTAAGCAATTTAATAAATGATGTTGTTGCTTTATATCAAGTAAATGCGGCAAGAAAAAAAATAACTTTAACAAATGAACTTGAGATAGATTACAATATTGTTGCAGATAAATTTATGATTGATACTGTTCTTAGAAATTTAGTGTCAAACTCGATTAAGTTTACACGCCAAGGTGGAGAAATAAAAATTGGAATAAATGAAGAACCTGAAGAAGGTTTACTGCAAATTGCCGTTTTGGATAATGGCGTCGGTATGAAGGACGAAGTTCTGGCAAAGCTATTCAAAATAGATGAGCATGTAACCTCAAAGGGAACTGAAAAGGAAAAGGGAACAGGACTTGGTTTAATTCTCTGCAAGGAATTTATTGAAAAACACGATGGTAAAATTTGGGCAGAAAGTACCTTAGGCGAAGGAAGTAAATTTAAATTCACTATCCCTTACAAGATATAAAATATTTCATAACCTCAATTTGTCATCTTGGTTTTGAATGCCTCAATAAGTATTTCTCAGTAATGCATTTTTAGCATACTGAGAAATCAACTGGAATTTTGAGTAAATAGGAATATAAGATCAGAAAAACTAAACAGAGATAACAGAGTTAGAAGAATCGCCGTAATGAGTTATAATATGTTTTTCTGCATCATCGTCTGTAAGCCAAACTAAATTATCCAATAGATATTTGAATTCATATTCTTTTCCAACTTCTAGATCAACTACAATAGAAAAAGATCCATCCTTAACTAATTTTTTCATACGGAGAGAAGTTTTATTCCAATTATTAAAACTGCCTAAGATACTGGCTTTTTTATGATTGATTCCAACTTCAGAAGGAATTCTGAATGTAACTTTGCAAATTGGTTTTGATTTCAGATATTTTTTTGATAATGACATTTTGTGGTCCTTTCGTGTAAAAAATATGTAAATAAAGTAATATTTAGATATAAAAAAAATCCTTACAATAAATTAGTAAGGAAATTTTGCGGGGCCGACGAGACTCGAACTCGCGACCTCCTGCGTGACAGGCAGGCGTTCTAACCAAACTGAACTACGACCCCATTTAAATACAGATCATAATTATAATACTTTTTACAAAAAAAAGCAAAATATATTCATGTTATTTAAGCACAAAATACTACTATTTATTGTTTTAGTAAGCGCCAAGCCACCTAATTACCATATGGTCCATTTCTTCTACTCCAAAACTAACACCAACCTGTAATGCAGCATGAACACTTTGATTCTCGGCTGTAACAAGTTTTTGACTTTTTATTGCCTCTTCAATCTTTACACTGGTAATTTCAGCGCCTTTTAAGGCAACCATCCTGCCAAACTTTTTGTTCATTGCTAGATTAATTGCATAAGTTCCAAACCTAGTAGAAAGAATTCTGTCGTAAGGTGTTGGACTGCCGCCTCTTTGTAAATGACCTAAAACAGTATAACGAGTTTCAATGCCGGTATTTTCAGATATCATTTTTGAAACATGTTCTGCAATTCCACCAAGTTGAATTGGATCTGTACGTTTTATATCTTTAGCCTTAATAACCATCTCTTCATTCTGAGCTTTAGCACCTTCAGCTACACAGACAATACTAAATCTTTTGCCTTGCATACTTCTTTGTTCTACTTTATCATAAATTAGTTCCCAACTAAATGGAAATTCCGGCAACAAAATTATATCGGCTCCACCGGCTAAACCTCCGTTTAATGCTATCCAACCAGCGTAGCGTCCCATAACTTCAATTACCATAACTCTATGATGTGTAGAAGCAGTGGTGTGTAATCTATCTAAAGCTTCCGATACAACAAAAACTGCTGAATCATGACCAAAAGTTTGGTCAGTAGCTTCCAAATCATTATCTATCGTTTTTGGAACACCCACAATGTTCATTCCCATTTCAGCTAATTTATTTGAGATATGCATTGTTCCATCTCCACCTATTGCAATTACAGCATCAAGATTCCATGCCTCATAATTTTTCATTGCTTTTTTTGAACGATCGACAATTTTAATCTCATCACCAAAATCTTCTGGCCAATGGAAAGGATCTCCTTTATTGGATGAGCCTAAAATACTTCCGCCTTGCGCAAGAATACCGGAAACATCTTTATTATAAAGTTCAATTGCTTTTCCATTTACTAATCCTTCAAAGCCATCCTGAATTCCTAAAACTGTTAAACCATGATCATGGGCAGGTTTTGCAACACCTCTTATTACTGCATTTAATCCGGGACAATCGCCGCCGCCGGTAATAATTCCAATTCTTTTTATTTCTCTTTCTTTTGCCATTTAAAATCCTTAATTGATAATCATTAAATATAACTTTTTTCTTAGTTTTTTGCTTAAAATGAAATTAATCTTCGAATATTTTTTTAGTGGTTTTAAAGTGTAGTTTGATAAATTCATTCATTTTTTCTCTGTTACCGTTCTTTAAAATTTTTTTTGCTTCATTCTCTACTTCTTGAGAAGCCCCTTTAAGAACATTAAATCCCTCTCTTCGTTTTTGATTAAACCACTTGTTCATTTGGTTGCGAGCAAGTATTGATGCAGCCGCAACTCCAATATATTTTTCTGCTTTTGGAATTTGAACGAAATTTACATTAGCATATTTATTCCTCAGTGATATATTAATTGGAGTTTTACTGAACTGGTCAACAATTACTGTATCGACTTCGAATTTTTCGTAAATATTTTCTATTACTTTTGAATGAGCCCAATCCAATAATTTATTTACATTCTTAAAATCTTCATATAGTTTGTTATATTTTTGCGGATTAATAGAAATTACAGAATAATTATTTGGGTAAGCTTTTTTTATTTTATTTGCAATCTGATCAATTTGAAAATCGATTAATTCTTTGCTGTCCCTTACATTTAAGTTTAACAGATAATTCTGGACTTCTTCATTTACATACATTCCGGCAACTACAAGTGGACCAAAAAAGTCACCTTTTCCTGTTTCGTCGGTTCCAATGTATTCTTCATATTTCTGATCTTCTTCTTTTGCAAATTTTAAAGAAAAATTTCCGGTTACAATGCTTTCAACTTCACTATAAATCTCTGAGTTTGTGTTTCCTTGAAGTATTGTTTTAACACCCTTTTTCCCAAAGTAAACTAGCAGTTTAATTTTTTCGTTTTTCTTAAGAACGGTTGTCTCAAAATTGTATTGTTTTTTTTCAATAGGACTACAATTAAAACTATTTTTTCTGAGTAAAATAATTAGTGATTCAATTTTTTTTAGCGCTAAATTTTGCATTTATTATTCTAATTATTGTCGCATCAAAAAATATGTTTTTTTTTGACCGAATAAAACTGCTTGAGTAATTTTTATATCAATGAAGTTGAAGTTTAAAATGCTGGAAATTATTTAATTTCTTATAAAAAGCAATATATTGGTTTTATTATGAAGTTACTTTGCATAATTTTTTTTATTATTTTTTAAGTGTATTTTATTTCTTATAGTTCTTTAATCAAAGAGTCCGGAAGTTAATGCTGGACTTTTATTTGTATAATAAATGTTTAATTTTTTTTTATAATTTATAGTAGATATTTATACTAAAAGCTCGATATTATTTTTGAGACGGAGATTTGTTTGTTTTTAAAATATAATTTCTACAAAATTCTAACAATTTTATTAACCTTGAATATAGTTTGCTACGCTCAAATTATTGAAGACAAAATTTTAGTTCGAATTGGTGAAAACTACCTTACTAAATCTGAATTTGAGGATCGTTTAAATTTTACTCCTAAAGTCGGCATTGAAGATAAGAATAACTCAGATGGAGTTAAGCGTGAATTGCTTTATACATTAATTGCTGAAAAACTTTGGTCGAATTTTGCAAAAGAAGAAGGGTATGAGAACAATCCTTCGGTAATAACAGCAAGAAATGTGATGCTAAAAATGTTTGTTAGGGATGAACTTTATCAAAGAGAAATTAAAGGAAAAATAGAATATATTGAAGATGAAGTAAAAGAAGCCGAAAAAAAATACAACAAAATTATTTCTGCAAATGTTTATTTCTCGCAAGAGAGAGATATAATATTTGAACTGTACAGTCTTCTGAGCCAAAATAAAATCGCGGAAGATTCTTCACAGAATGCCCCTAACAATCAAATTAACAAAAAAGATTTAATCATTTCTTATGGTGATCTGGATATTGATATTGAAAATGTGATTTACTCTTTAAATGTGAATCAGACCAGCACACCAATTCAAATGGAAGGTATTTGGAATATATTCCATGTTGCCAAAACTGAGAATAGACAATATGCTAATCTTAATGAAAGAAATAATGCGGTTAAAGAAATTATAAAAATATTGAAAAGCAGAAAAGAAGAAACTAATTATGCCAAGTTTCACAAAGAATTTTTTGCCGATAAAAAAGTTGATGCAGATGGAAACTTGTTTAAGCAAATTGCTCAAAAGATGAGCACTGTTTTTTCTGAAAAGGATAATGCGGGTATTTATGTTTTTGATAAGAAGAATAAGAAAGTAATTTATTTTGATAGTGAAGACCTTAGGGATATTGAAGTCATTTTGGGAAATGAGATATTAGACCAACCCTTTATAAAGTTTTCGCAAAATCCAATAACTGTTCGCACTTTTTTAAGGGAGATAAGTTTCTTATCTTTCAATGTATCCAATCCTGATTATGAGGCAGTTAAGTTAAAATTAAATGAGCAGCTTAAAGATTATATTAAATATGAACTTTTGGCGAGAGAGGGACTTAAGAAAGGTTTGGATAATACACCAAATGTTACAAAGTGGTTAAAAATCTGGAATGAAAATTTTTTATATCAAGTTGCAACAAATGATTTTTTGAAGAGATCAACAGATCAATATTTCAGTGTTAATGACCCCGAAAATTTTGATAAATACGCTCAAAATGTCAAAAATGAAATTAAAAATGAAAAATTTGATTTGTTTGTTGAAAAGACAATTGAATTAAGTAATAGATACAATATAGAAATAAACAAGGAGATGTTCGACAGCATTAATCAAGGTAACATAAATCTTTTTGTTATGCGTAACCTTGGTTTTGGAGGTACTATTACTGCTGTTCCAGCATCTCCATCATTTATAGAGTGGTTTTTAGAAAAAGAAAAAAGAAATTCTAAAAATCTGTAGTTATTTATTTTTATACAAGAATGATTAATTCTTCACCGTAAAATTCTTCATTATGGAGGAAACATGACGAATACTTTAAGATTTTTTCTTGTATTGCTTTTAGTATCCTCAAGTATTTTTGCCGGTACAACGGGAAAAATAGTAGGTAGGATTACTGATGCCACTACCGGTGAGGCTCTTCCATTTGTAAACGTGATAATTATGGGTACAAATTCAGGAGCGGCAACCGATATTGACGGTTATTATGCAATACTAAATGTTCCGCCCGGAACATACGAAGTGAAAGCATCTGCGATAGGCTATAATTCCATAACAATGCAAAATGTAAAAGTTTCAATTGATTTAACTACTGATATTAGTTTTGAGCTTTCATCGACCAGCATTGAACTTTCTGAGGAGGTAGTTGTCGTTGCTACAAGACCTTTAATTCAGAAAGATTTAACATCATCTACATCAATTATTGGGGACGAACTAATTTCAGAACTTCCGGTCACAGATATTTCGGATGTTCTTTCTCTGCAATCGGGTATAGTAATTTCCGGTGATGGAGGTCTTCACTTAAGAGGAGGTAGAAGCGGGCAAGTTACTTACCAAATTGATGGTGTGCCGGTTACCGACTCCTATGATGGAAGTACAATTGTGGATGTAAACTCAAGTGCTGTTCAAGAGCTTCAAGTAATCAGTGGTGCTTTTAATGCTGAATACGGACAAGCACTATCTGGTGTAATAAATTTAGTAACTAAAGATGGCGGAAATGATTTCCACGGTAGTTTTCAAACCTATATTGGAGATTATCTTTCAAATAATTCGGATATTTTCTGGAACTTGGATGATGTTAACCCGGTTGCAGTAAGAAATTTTGAAGGAAGTTTTAGTGGTCCTATTTTGCCTGAAAAATTATCCTTCTTTACTAATTTTAGATATTTATATAATGACGGCTACATTTACGGACGAAGAGTATATCTGCCAACGGACATAGCACAAGAGGTTGAAGGTTCCGGTGGTAGTGAATTCGTTTTCTCTCAAAATGGTAATGGTGAGTATGTTTCAATGAATTGGAGCAAAAATTATTTTGGGCAGGCTAAATTAACTTATAGAGCAATACCTGGAGTTAAAGTTGCTTACAATTTCTTGTATGATAAAAGAGATTATCAAGATTATGATTACGGAAGCTACAATCTTCTCACTCCTGATAACAATCTCCAAAAATTTGAAAATTCTTTTTCAAATATATTTTCTATCAACCATGCGGTTTCTGCCAGTAGTTTCTATACTCTAAATTTGAGTTATTATCTTAAAGAATTTGAGATGTATCTCTATGAAGATATTTTTACCGGTGATCCAACTATGCCGACTCAATATGTTGATAATGAAATTAGACAACGTCCTGCTCATAACTATGCAATTGGCGGAACTAATAACCAAAGATTTAACAGAAAATCAACTACTTTCAGTGCAAAACTTGATTGGGTAACACAACTAAATAAAGAAATAAATTTACAGTTTGGCGGTGAATTTAAACGTAATGAACTTTTCTTTCACGATATAAATCTTGCACCTAAAACAGATGAGAGCGGACAGAGAGCTTTTCCTTATAATGTTGTAATTCCTCCTCTTACTTCTCTGGATAATGACCAATATACACATAACCCAATTGAAGGCGCTGCTTATGTTCAAGCAAAGTTTGAAGCATTCAGCATTATTTTTAATGCAGGCGTAAGATTTGATATATTTAATCCAGACGGTCAAGTTTTAACAGATCCAAGTGATCCAAATATTGTTAATCCTTTTAAACCGGCAAATAGATTTAATGATACAAACGGAAATGGTGTCCTTGATGCCGGAGAAACAGTTAAAACTGTTGCTGATAGAGAACAATATTGGTATGAAGATGCTTCAATTAAAACTCAACTAAGTCCAAGACTTGGGTTGGCTTTCCCCATTTCTGATGCAGGTGTTATTCACTTTTCATACGGACACTTTTTCCAATTACCTCGTTATCAGTATTTATTTGAGAATCCTGAATTTGAAATTGCAGACGGTTCCGGTAATGTTGGCTTAATGGGTAATGCTGATCTAAGACCTCAGAAAACAGTTAAAGGTGAAATTGGTCTTCAGCAGCAGCTAGGTGATGATATGGCTGTGGACTTTACCGTATTCTTTGAGGATTTCAGAGATTTGAGTGGAACACAAAATGCTGAAATACTAGTTTTTGGTGGTGATAAAACTTACAGTAAATATCAGAATTCCGATTTTGGCTTTTCAAGAGGATTTATAATTAAGTATACTAAAAGATTCGGCGGCGGTTTTGCCACTAATATTGATTATACTTTTTCTGAAACAAAAGGTAACGCTTCAAATCCGGCTGATGCAAGGAATGCAATTACTGGTGGAGCAATTCCCGAAACATTTATTGCCCCATTGGATTGGGATCAAACACATACTTTAAATATTTCAGCTGCATACAGTAAAATGAATGATTATGGTTTCTCAATTATTGGTAATTTCTATTCAGGTCAACCTTACACACCTGGCGTAAACAAGAATACAAGAATTACTCAAAATGGATTTCCTAGAAACAGTGATAGTAAACCCTCTCAGTTTAAGATCGATATGAGAGTGTATAAAGACATAATGATCAGCGACTTTAAGATCACTATTTTTGCTAAGGTATTTAATTTACTTGATTCAGAAAATCCTGTTAACATTAATACTGATTCCGGAGATCCATATTTTAGTTTTACTAAGTTAGAAGCAGAAAAAATAAATCCTGTATTATACAATAATACATTAGACGAATTTTATACCAATGCAAGTTTCTTCTCAGAACCAAGAAGAGTAGAACTTGGGGTATCATTTAATTTTTAATCCAGTAGGAGCAAAGAATATGAAATTTTGGAAAATAGTTATTTCACTTTTTGTTCTCCTCCAGGTTACGCTACAGGCTCAATATAGTGATCCGGCGCTTCGTTCTATTGGTTACCATACTGGTAACAGAACGGGAATCTCATTTTACAATGATGGACAGATTGCCGGTTTCAGTGTTGGAATTGATATTCGAGGCGAGTGGCCACTTGGTTCAGGAGAAAATTATATTGGTGATTGTATTCCGCTTATTGGTGTAGAATTCATCAATGATCTTAACGATACACTTCACTCGGTTGTAATTTCAAGGGGACCAAGAAACGGTCAATTTGATGAAAAACATCCTACTAAAAACTATTTCTGGGGATTTAATCCAACACCAGGATTTAGAAATCCTAACTACTCCTCAGTAGCAATGAGTCACTTACCAAATTCTTGGCCAATTGAAGGGTGGAATGATCCTGTAGCAAAATCGTGGAAGGATGAACTGGGCAATACACAATGGTTCGGATTCTTCGGAAGGGGAATTGCAAATGCCGATCAAGAATCATTCTTTGAAGCTGACGATCATTGGGATGATGAATTTAATGCGCATTTCCAACCAAATGCAAATGATCCTAACCGGAATGGAATGGGATTAAGAATGCGTCAGAGAGGATTTCAATGGTCAAGTTTCCTTGCTGAAGATGCAATTTTCTGGTTATATGATATTACGAATGACGGAACTCATACTTACCGAAAGGCAAACTTTGGTACTGTGGTTGGGACACTTGCCGGTGGTGACGGAGATAGTCAAGATGATTTGGGTACTTTCTTAGTTGATGAATCGATCACTTATTCTTTTGATTCCGATAATGTTGGAAATAAGGGACAAAAAGTTGGTTGGGTTGGATATGCATTCTTAGAATCACCAGGTAATCCTTTTGATGGAATTGATAATGATAACGATTCTCAAGGAAGTTCACCAAGATTTGCACAAAGTGATTTTGGTGCAGTTGTTTATGGAGCAGGCGATAGAATTGTTCTTATAAGCGAAAATAGTAATAATAGTTATGATAGAGCAATCTACACAGTAAAATCAACTGTTGATACTGTTTATTCACTTGGGAAACAATATATAATTGAACCGGGAGTAACAAGCTTTAGGGAAGGATTTATTGCTTCCTTTGGTGGTAATAGAGGTGAAATTGCTATACCGGATATAACAGCTAATGATGGACTTGACAATGATTTAGATGGATTGATCGATGAAAATGAAGCTATTTACTACTTAACTCGAGTGAACAGAGGTGATCTACCGGTTAGCTATATTAATTATATCACTGGAGAAGGACAGTTTGATCCGCTAATTGATGAAAGAAGGGATAATGATATTGATGAAGATGGAGATTGGTCAGCAGAGTTTGATGATTTAGGAGAAGATGGTTTAGGACCTGAAGATACTGATTATCCCGGACCGGATATAGGTGAAGGTGATGGAATGCCAACGCAAGGCGAACCTAACTTTGGTAAAACAGATCCTGATGAATCTGATCAAATTGGTTTAACAGCATTTAACTTTTTTGAGAATAGTGCAAGCCCAAATTTAAGTAATGATGAACTAGTTTGGGATAGAATGACGCCTGGAAGATTTGATATAATTCCCGCACTACCGCAAGATGGTGACTTTATTTACGCTTCCGGTTATTTCCCGCTATTCTCAAAAACTACGGAAAGATTTTCAGTTTCACTTCTATTTGGTGAAAATGGAGATGACATTAATAATAATAAAGATATAGTACAAAAAATCTATAACTCAGGCTATGTGTTCCCTCAAGCTCCAAGAAAGCCTCAGTTGACACTTGCTCAAGAAGATGGCAATATAGTTTTGTATTGGGACGGTTCTGATTCAGAGAATTCAAGAGACTTTGTTAGTAAACAACAAGATTTTCAAGGATATAAAATTTACAGATCAACTGACGCTAATTTTAGAGAGAGCAGAACAATAACAAATGCATTAGGAGTCTTATCATTCGATAAACCTCTTGCTCAATTCGATTATGTTGATTCTCTAAGTGGCTTCTTTTATCCAAGTCCTGATTTGCTGGAAGCTTTTGGCGGTATTACTTATTACTTAGGCGATAATAAAAACGGCCTGGATACAAAAGAAGGAATTACTAATATATATGTTGACACAACTGTCGTGCCAGGTCAAACTTATTATTATGCGGTTACGGCTTTTGATAGAGGTGATGAAGCATTTGAAGTTTTCCCTGAAGAGAACTCAAAGTTTATTTTCAGATCAAATACAGGCGAGACTATTACTGATGTGAATACAGGATTTATAACTCCCGGAAGAAGACCGGCAGGCTATGTTTCTGCTACAGCTTCTGAAATGGCAAAATCTGAAAACTTTATTGGAACTGGTTCCGGATTTGTTGAAGTAATAGATGATGAGGAAATTAGAGATGGTTTTCAATATAAAGTAATTTTTGAAGATACCTCATCGATTAACATTACGTCAAACTGGTCTTTGATTGATTTACAATCTCCCGATACGGTTATTATTCCAACTAATAATGAAGTCAATATTCTTAGTCCAGGGGAATCAATAGCTTTTCCTGAAAATGTTGATACACTTATTGTAAATAGTAATCCTTATAAAGTTAAAACTCCTGGTTCATACACTGCTGCTTACGATACTTTAATTAACCGGTATGAAAACTTTAGAGGATCAACTCCAGTAAAACATGGGTTTAGAGTTCAATTGTTGAATGATGCAATTTCTATTGACTCATCTCGAACTGGGTTTAATGCTGTTATTGATTCTCTCCAACCCAACTTTACAACGATAAGCATCTTTAAATCGAATAGGAGAAATGGAATAGGTTTCCCGGGAGATTATAAAATAGAGTTCTTCCCAAATGTTGTTGGTCAATCTGTTGCAGATACTTTATTCCCTCCAATTCCTTCTAATATTGTTGCCGCGAGAGATATTACCTTTAAGGTTACAAATCTTACTAACGGGGAAGTAGTAGATGTGGTTACAAATGTTAGTGCAACAACAACAAGTACTGCTTACAACCTCTGGTTTAAAGAAACTCTAGACGGTGTAACTTGGAGAACTTGGAGAATAGTTTTCAGATATACCGGTGCTAATAAACCACTTCCGACTGAAGGTGAATATTTACTCTCATTCTTTAAACAATTCAACGCTGGGGATGAGTTTAGTTTTGCTATGGAGGGTGCTTCATTGGACAATGATTCTGCTAGAGTTCATCTAAAGAAAATTAGAGTTGTCCCAAATCCATATGTTGTTACTCATTCAGCTGAGCAGAGTTTGTTAAGTACTCAAACCAGCGGCAGAGGCGAAAGGGAAATTAGATTTACGTATGTTCCTCCCGGTTCAAAGATTTCTATTTTCACAGTTCGAGGTGAATTAATTAAAGAATTATATCAAGATAATTTATATACCGGTGATGTATTTTGGAATTTAAGAACAGAAGAGAATCTTGATGTTGCCTATGGAGTTTATGTTTACGTTGTTGAAGCTCCAAATATAGGTACTAGAATTGACAAGTTTGCTCTTATCAAATAGTGGAGATGAAAAATGAAAAAAATTATTCTCATATTTTTAATTAGTTTTGGATGTTTATTTGCACAATCCAAAGTTGGCTCCACTGCAGCACCATTTTTAAATGTTGCAATCGGAGCAAGACCCATTTCTATGGGCGGTGCCTTTTCTGCCACAGCCAATGATGTGAGCGCACTTTACTGGAACCCTGCTGGAATTTCACGTATTCAAGGCAGCGAGGCATTATTTTCATATTCTAATTGGTTCGCGGATATTAACTATAATTGGTCAGGAGCTGCATTAAATCTGGGTGGTATGGGAACCTTGGGTTTAAGTGTTACATATCTCGATTACGGCGAAATGGAAATTACTACTCTTGCCGAGCAAGACGGAACCGGACAAATGTTTGATGCAAATGACCTGGCTTTAGCATTATCTTATGCTTACAATTTAACAGATCGTTTCTCAGTTGGTGGCTCGGCGAAATATGTTCAGCAGAGAATTTGGAATTCATCGGCATCAACAGTAGCATTTGATCTTGGCGTACTTTATTATTCTGATATTTATGATATTAGAATTGGTGCATCAATATCTAACTTCGGCAGTGAAATGACCTTAAGCGGCAAAGATCTTCTTGTGCAGCATGATATTGATCAACAAATAGAAGGGAATAATGACGAAATATTGGCTTCATTAAATACCGATTCTTATCCACTGCCCTTATTATTTAGAATTGGTTTAGCTGCTGATATTATTGATATGGAAGACCATGTGTTTACAATTGCAGTTGATGCTTTGCACCCAAATGATAATGATGAGTCTCTAAACGTTGGAGCTGAGTATGTTCTTTATGATTTGATTGCCTTAAGAGGCGGATACAAATCTTTATTCCTAGATAATTCAGAAGAAGGATTTACACTAGGCGTTGGGCTTAAATATACTTTTGCCCCAGGTTTGGGCTTATATATTGATTATGCTTACCAAGAGTTTGGTGTTTTAGATTATACTCAGCACTTTACACTTGGATTGAGATTTTAGGAAAGACAAATTATCTACTTATAAGAGCCGGTAATTTTTGCCGGCTTTTTTTATTTGGTAAGCTGTTTAAACAATTGTTGGGCGTTAGGATATTCCGATCGCAGGTTTAGGCAATTTCTAATTGAAATTACTGCCGCATCTAAATTTCCCGATTTTATATTTGCAATTGAAAAGTTGTAATATACTTGAGCATCTTTTGGATTCAATGAAATGCTTTCACTTAGATATTTTAAAGCTTCCGGAATTTTGTTTTTGGAAAGGTTGATATTACCTAGCCATTTTGTAGAAAAATCATCCGGTTTAATTTTATATCTTTCAGCTAAAAATAATTCCGCTTCATCAAATCTTTTTCTTGTTATCAATTCTTGTGCTGCAAAATTATAGTAAGTGAGTTTGTAAGGATGTTGCAAAATAAGAACATTTAGCTCTTCGACAAACTCTTCAATTTGATTAGTAGATAAGTAATATTTATAAGCTTCTTGGTGCGCTTTCTCCCAATTGAGATTCTCTTTAACCATCTTAAATGCTAAAGAATCAATTCTATTATTTAACTTAACATTATTGAGCACTTCTGAATTCTTGGTCTCTACAAACGGATAATCATTTAGCAGGTTAAGTATCCTTAACTTAGCTGCCATTGAATCAAGTTTTGAAAAAGAAAAATTAGTTCTTACAAGACTATCTATTCTTTCAATTGAAATCTTTGATGCAGTTTCCTTCATATAATTATTCTCGATCACTTTTTCGAAAAGAAGTTTACCCATAATCATCTGACCTTCTAAAGTTGGGTGAAGATGATCAACCATTAAATTATTGCCAACAACTTTAAGTAGACTTATCTTGCTGAATTCATGCTCAAGATCAATCAAATCGACGCTATGAACTAATGACAATTTGTTAATTATTGCGTTAAATAATTCTGGAGCTCTAAATCTTAAGCCATCTAAATCCCGAGCAAGCGATAATAACGAATCTGCCTTCGAAATATCACCGATTTCAAGATTATTTAATCCCTCTTGATAAACTTTATCTGCTGAAACGGAGTCTTCTTTAAATGAAATAAACGGTTTTTGATCTTTTAAGTTGCTAACTAATGTACCAATTAGAGTTGGTATACCATCTTCCTTTAGTAATGATAAAATATCATCAAGATTATTTTCAAACTGCTCAACACCTTTTTTAAAAATATCAGAGTTTAATCTTATAGCTTTTTCGGAAGCCATTCTAGCCATAAGTGTTCCACCTTTAGTCTTTTCCGATTTGTCGGCAAAAAGGTTAACGGTGCTACTAATAATATTTTTCACTAACTGAGTCAGTTTAAATTGGTTAAGGAATAAATAAAACTGAATAATAGTTCTTGAGCTTCCGATTGATTCAGTTGAACCAATGCCGAGAGTTCCATAATATTCATTATGTCCTGCATAAATAATTACCAAGTCCGGCTTTTGATCAATTACTCCGGGAAGTAAATCTAAAATTGTATAACTGTTGATAGCAGTAATACCAAGATTAACCACTTCAATATTTTTACTGGGATAAGAATAATCTAAAGCATCGTTAAGATAACGTGAAAAGCTCCCATTCGGCTGATATGGAAATCCTGCTGTTGAACTGCCGCCGAAGATAAAAACTCTAAAAGTATTTTGCTTTTTAATTTTATCAAACGAATCATGATTAGAGTGCGGATAATTTTTTACGTTAGAAAAATATCTTGCCCCAATATCCGGATTTAAAATTAATTTGTCTTCGGTTATCTCATACCACTGAGACATATCATTGCCATAATCAATCAATTGAAGTAATAATTCCGTCATAATGATAATTACAACAGGAATTAAAATTAATACAGCATAAAACCATTTTGGAGTTCTTTTCATCTGATAATAATAACTACTTTTCTAAAATATTTTCTAATTGCCGCTTTAAAACTTCAGCATTTTTATAATTTGGATTAATCTTTAAACACTCAATAATATTTTTATATGCTTCAGTAAAATTTTCTTTTTGAAAATAAGCTCCGGCAAGATTAAAATATATTTGAGGGTCAATAGTGCTAAACCGTGTATTCTCTGTTAAATATTTAATTGCCGAATCTAACTCATTATTCGCCATACTCATAATCCCTAGCCACTTTGTATTAAACACGTCGGGTTCTAGTCGGTAACTTTCTTTTAGCAATTTACCGACCAATGAATAATTTTGAGATTTAATAAGCTTCTCGGCTTCCTTATTTAGCAAATATTTATGTGTTGGAAACTCTTCGGCTAAAGCTAGTATTTCTTTTACGTATAGATCAATCTGAATATTATTCTTATATAATTCAGCAATTTGCAATCTAGCTTCTAATCTGGAAGTTCTTCCTTCTAAAACATCAAATGCAACTTTTTCTTCAATAGTTATTGGTTTTAGCAATTCTTTATTATCTGCAATCTGTTTTGATTCAGTGAAGGGCCAATCATTTTTAAGTATTTTAATTCTAAATACCGAGGCAGCCGAATCATACTTTGTAAAATTGTAATTTGATTTTACTAGACTATCAACTTTATTTAGAGAAATCTCATTTTGCTTCTCTTGAATTAAACAACTTTTC
>CAYXXW010000033.1:0-17272 GCA_964469115.1 uncultured Melioribacteraceae bacterium | reverse complement strand
CAAGCGGCATTTATTATTACAAAATCTCTTCCGGTAATTTTGCAGAAACAAAAAAAATGGTAGTTTTGAAGTAAATTTTTAAAAGTTTAAAAGAAGACGTATATTTTAATGTTGATATTTTTTTAATTTAACAACAAACAAACCGATAATAGAATGAAAAAACGATTACAATATGTTTCTCTTTTACTAATTATTCTATTTGTTAATAAAATAAATTTAGAGGGTTCGCTTTTGTTTATAACCGAAAATAAGAATGTTGAAACCGGAAAGGTAATTTATAATAAATATTCAGAGAAAGATCTTAATTCATTTTTCTCAACTAAACAGCTTGGTTCCACAGTTGAAAATGGAACTACTTACTTCAGACTTTTTGCCCCAAATCCTATTAAAGTTGAAGTGATAATATTCGATAAAGTTGACGATAATGATGGTGAAATATATTTAATGGAAAAAGACTCTCAGGGTGTTTGGGAGTTTGATGTTCATAATGATTTGTCTGGGAAGTATTACGCATACTTGGTCTATCACAAAGAACATATTGAAAAAGATATAAAACCTAATTTTGCAGTTGATCCTTATGCAAAGGCTGTTGCAACTTACACTGATTATTTTAATCCAAGAAAATCCATTATCTACAACAAAGATTACAATTGGGAAAATGATGAATGGGTAAAAAGGGATTGGCGAGATCTTATTATTTACGAAATGCATATCCGTGATTTAACTGCACATCCATCTGCAAATTCAAGCTCCCCGGGAACATATAGAGGACTTGTTGAAAAAGACAAACCCGGTGGGCTAAGTTATATAAAATCTCTTGGTGTAAATACAGTTGAACTTTTGCCTGCACAAGAATATGGTTATGTTGAAATTCCTTACAATGATAGCTTAAACGGAAGATATAATACATGGAATCCTTATGAGAGGAATTATTGGGGTTACATGACGTCAAACTACTTTGCCCCTGCTGCTTACTATGCGGAAAATAGTGGTGAATTAAAAAGAAAAGTATGGATTGGCGAAAATGGTGATCAAGTAAATCAATTTAAAGATATGGTAAAAGAATTTCATAAAGAAGGAATTGCGGTGATTATGGATGTTGTATACAATCATCTTTCTGAATATGAAATTGGCAACCTAAAAGAAATTGATAAAGATTTTTACTTTCGCTTGGATGGAGATGGAAATTATATTGCACAAAGTTACTGCGGCAATGATCTAAAAACCGAAAGACCAATGGTAAGAAAATTAATCATTGATAGTATTCTTTACTGGATGAAAGAATATCATATCGATGGATTTAGATTTGATTTAGGAAAACTTATTGATTGGCAAACTATCGAAGCAATTATCCGTGAAGCAAGAAAAATAAATCCGCAAGTTGTATTTGTCTGCGAGCCATGGGGCGGTGGTTATGATCCTAAAGGTTTTTCTCTTAGAGAATGGGGCAGTTGGAATGACCAAATTAGAAATGGTATAAAAGGGGAAAATCCTTACGACGGACTTGGCTGGATCTTTGGCAAATGGCAAGGGAATAATACCAAAAACAGAATACAAAGTTACGTGCGGGGCACTCTCATAAACGAAGAATATGGACTGTTTCAAGAATCTAAGCACTCAGTAAATTACTTAGAATCTCATGATGGTTATACTTTGGGTGATTTCATTAGAATTGGTCTTGAAAAAGTAAAAGGTGAAGAAATAATAAAAGATCTGGATGCAAATACTGCTTTAGATTCAACAGAACTAAAATTACATAAGCTTGCTTCTCTGTTCTTATTTACTTCTCAAGGTATAACTATGATTAACTCCGGTCAAGAGTATGCAAGATCAAAAGTGATTTTTGAAGATGAAAATGCTGAAGATGAGCATACAGGAATGCTTGATCATAATTCATACAACAAGGATAATGAAACAAACTATTTGAATTTTAATCATGCTGAAATTAATAAGGAATTGCTGAGTTATTACAAAGGCTTGATAAGACTTAGAAAAAGTCATGATGCATTCAGAAAAGCAAATTATGATAGTTATACATTCCTTCCAATAAAAGGGAAAGAATTTGCAGTAGTTTACGAATTGGAATATAAGAATATGAATTACTTTGTTGCTTTTAATGCCGACCCAAAATCAAAATTAACCCTGGATTTACCTGAGGGTTGGTGGGAAGTTCTTGCAGATGAAAATGAAATTATGAGAGAAAACACTAAAGCTATAAGTAGCAAGGCTGTTCTTAATCCTTCAACCGGGATTGTGCTAAAATTGAAAAAGTAATTTTAATTTTTACTCGGACTTACCAACCAGCTTATCAAGCTGATCTTTAAACTCTTGTAAATTAAATGGTTTGCTAAAAACAAAATCTACGTCAAGGTTTCTATACATTGCTTTAAGCTCTTCAGAAAATTCTTTTGTCAAAATCATTAAAGAAGGATTGTAAGGCAAGTCGGATTTTTTCAGCATCTCAACAAATTCGCTGCCTTTTATATTTGGAAGATTATGTTCAAAAATTATCAGCATTGGCATTTTTTCTTTTGCAATTTTTAAGCCTTCTTCCGCATTACTTGCCTGCAGAATCTCTACTGATTTTGTTATGCTCTTCAAGAGTCTTGCATACAAAACTCTTTCGGCATCAATTCCGTCAATAATTAAAATTGAAGGTGTTGAAATTGGCAGAGTGAATATAAATCGGCTTCCTTTATTAATTTCACTTTCTACCGAAATACTGCCATTATGTTTAACAATAATTTCATTGACTAAACTTAAACCCAAACCAGTTCCCTTCTCTCCGTCAGTACCAAGAGTAGTAAATTTTTTGTCAAGCACAAAGAGTTTATCCAAATCTTCTTTTTCAATTCCAATGCCGGTATCTTCAACAATAAATTCAATTTTTTGCTGACCCGGAATTTCTCGGGCATTAATTTTAATACTTCCGCCATTTGGAGTAAACTTAATCGAATTAGCAACTAAGTTATTAAATACTTGAAATATCAAATTTTCATCCGCATTGATGTAAAGTGATTTATCAACATCTGCCTTAAGTGATATGCCTTTCTGCATTGCTAATCCGGAAAGTATTTCCACCGTTTTATTAGTTACATAATTAGCATTAATTACTTTTGGTTCAATCTCAATTCTACCTGTTTGAAGTTTGGTTAAATCCAATAAACCGTTTAATAAATCAACTGTGTGCATTGATGCATCTTTAATATGACCGACATATTGAATAATTTCTTCTTTATCTAATTCGGAGTCAGTCAAAATCAATTCACTGAATCCAACAATTGAAGTAAAGGGAGATTTTAAGTCGTGTGAAATAATTGAGATGAACTTTTCTTTAGCATTATTTAATTTTTCAAGTTCGGTAATTCTATCTTTAAGTTTTTCTTCTTCCAAACTGACATCAGTAATATCTGTAATTGATCCATTTATTATGTAAGAGTCACTGTTGTCGATTTTCTTAGACTTTACCTTAGTGTTAATCCAGACTGTATCACCTTTTTTATCGATAATTCTAAATTTTAGTTCGGCAACATCTTCTTCTTTTTCATTTGTAAGATTTTCAATAAAAGAATTAAATTTTTCAGTGTCGTTTGGGTGCAAAAAATCAAACCAGAAGTTTTGATTATAATTAAAATAGTTTTCCTTAAATCCAACGTGCTTTAAGAATTTTTCGGAAACGTAGTTAATTGTTAATCTCCCATTTTCATATTCACCCGACCAGAAAAAAGGTCCGCTGCATTCAAGTTCCGATTGTATTATTTCGTCTTTCTCAATATTTTTCTCTTGGGCCTGCTCAATTGGGATTATCGCAAGCACTGAGTATGATGTTTCTTTTGTACAGCAAATCTTAATTAAGTTTGCTTCAAATTTTGTAGTATCTTTTTTTATAAATTCTATGGTGCTATCAATCTTATAATTTGGACCGCTATTCAATATTAAATCAATCAAATCTGCAGAGTTTGGATCAATAATTTCCTTAATGTTTTTTTCAAAATAATCGCTTTCAAAATCAGTACCGAATAGCTTGCAAAATTTAGGATTTACCTTTACAATACTATTTTCATTAACTATCAAGATTGCTTCTGAAAACTTATAAAGGAGTGAATGAGCGGTTTCCAAAAATATTTTTTCTTGTCTATTAAACTCCCTCAGATAAATTGTAAAATACTTCAGATCGGTATTTGTTGTAGAAATATTAACATTTGTTGTTACTTCAAAAAGTTCACTGGTTTTAGTTTTAAGTGGAATAACTTCAAAATCTCTATTATTAATTAGGAACTCAAATTCAGTGATTTTATTATTATCAATAAATTCTGAGGGAATCATATCTAAAATGTGCAAACCTCTAATTTCATCAAGTTCATAACCAAACTTTTCACAAAAGATTTCATTGACAAAAAGTATTGTTCCGGCAGGGTTTGCCTGAAGAATCATTTGGTTGGATTTTACAACTGCATCTTTAAAGAAAAGTTTTTCCTCTTCTTTTGCAAGTATAACTTTTTGCTGTTTTTCATTAATTAAATTACAATAAACAAAAAAGTCAGTTGTTTGATATTGTTGTTTTGCAACTATCTTAACTTTTATTATAAATTTTTGCTCATCTGCTTTTCTAGAAAAATAACCAGTCCAAATTCCTTCTGATAAAAGATTTTTTCTGATTACTTCAAAATATTGCTGACTTATTTCAGGAAAAAGTTCATCTATAAATTTTGCATAAATGTTTTTTTCTGATATAGAAAATAATTTTGTTGCATTATCAGTCCAGTATGTTATATTTCCGTGTAAATTAATTTTAAACAATCCATCCGAATCAGCATTAGCAAATGATTCAAACTCGCTTAATTTTCGGGAATTGCTCAAATAACTAATTGTGTCTTCATCCCGGGTGTTTGACTCTCTCAACAAAACTAATACAAAACTTACGTCATCCTTTTGAATTTTAATTGGCAAAAAGACCGAATTGAAATTGATTTTTTCGTTCTCAGCAAAATAATATATTTGAACAAATTCTTGACTTTTTGTATTTACAACATTTTTAAGTATTGATTTAATCGAAGTTTCTGATTCTGTATGAAAAACTTCGGTAATATTCTGACTCTGTGAATTACTAAATAATAAACATCTCGATTCCTTAACCTCAGAGGCAAACTGTATTGCTCCTTTTGTATCGATAATTAAAAAACACTTGCAAATTTTTGATAAAATATTGATCAATATGTTTGAAGATGTAAAGTCAGCAGAATTACTATTTTGAAAACTGCTAAAGTCATCTATGATAATAATTCCACCTTGAAAAATATCATCTCTTATAATTGGAGAGCCTTTGGCAACAAGTTTTATTTCTCTGCCAGATTTGCCGATAAAAATAATTTCTTCCTCAAATTGCTTATTTTTTTTTAGCTCAAGAATAGACTTTAACGGCAGCTTTTCGGAAAGTATATTTTTTGAAAATAAATTTACGCCTTCTAAATTAGCATTGCCCCACTCTGATTGAATTAAATTTTTAAAACTGCTGTTTATAGTCTTTACTTTCCATTTTTTGTCAAAAACAATAACACCAGCCGGTAAGATTTCGATTAAATTACCAAGAGTTAAGTTTAACTCACTAAAAAAGGATTCTATTTCAGAGTTATTTTGCATTAAACAACGGTTTACATTAATTGATATAAAAATTAAATAATTTTATCGTAATAAACAGGTATGAAGATTCTCAGGTGGTGATTAAGAGCACAAATCAATACATTTGCAAAAAAAAAGGATAGCTCCTAAATTGGAGCTATCCCGTAAAAATCTACTAAAATAGAGTTTTATACTTTAGGACCAGCCTTAGCTATTTCAGGAGCTGTATCTGCTTCAAATTTTTTGAAGTTTTCTACAAACATATTAGCTAGCTTTTTAGCTGAATTATCATATTCATCCTTATCTTTCCAAGTATTTCTTGGATTTAAAACTTCACTTGGGACACCATTAACTTCCTTAGGAATATGCAAACCAAAGATAGGATCTTCAACTGTTTCAACATTATCCAATTCTCCGGAAAGTGCAGCATTTAACATTGCTCTTGTATATTGAATTTTCATTCTATTACCAACTCCGTATGGTCCCCCGCTCCAACCAGTATTTATTAACCAGCTGTTGGAATTATGTTTTGCTATTTTTTGGCCGAGTAGCTTTGCATAAACATTTGGTTTTAATGGCATAAATGGAGCCCCGAAACAAGTACTAAAAGTCGCAACAGGCTCAGTAATGCCTTTTTCAGTTCCGGCTACTTTAGCAGTATAACCTGAAATAAAATGGTACATTGCTTGTTCTGGTGTTAATTTAGATATGGGCGGTAACACACCAAAAGCATCTGCGGTAAGCATAACAATATTCTTAGGATGCCCTCCCATTCCACTTTCTTGAATATTCTCAATATGTGTTAGTGGGTATGAAGCACGAGTATTTTCTGTTAAAGTAGAATCGGTAAGATCAATTTTTCTAGATTTACCATCCATTTCCACATTTTCAAGAATAGTCCCGAATTTGCGGGTTGTTTCAAAAATCTCAGGCTCTGCTTCTTCGGATAAATTTATTACTTTTGCGTAACAACCACCTTCAAAATTAAATACACCTTTATCTGACCAACCATGTTCGTCGTCACCAATTAATCGTCTTTTGGGATCTGCAGAAAGAGTTGTTTTCCCTGTTCCAGATAATCCAAATAAAACTGCAACATCATCTTTTTCACCAATATTTGCAGAACAGTGCATTGCCATAACACCTTTAAGTGGCAACAAATAATTCATTACTGAGAAAATGGACTTTTTAATTTCTCCTGCATAACTGCTGCCGCCAATTAGAACTATTTTTCTTGCATAGTGAACAATAATAAATACAGGTGAATTTGTACCATCAGTTTCTACATCTGCTTGAAAATATGGAAGATTAATAACTGTAAATTCTGGATGAATGTCTTTTAATTCTTCTTCTGTAGGTTGAACAAACATATTTCTTGCAAAAAGACTATGCCATGCAGTTTCAGTGATTATCCTAACCGGGAGTCTGAATTCTTTATCGTTACCAGAAAGTAAATCTTGAACATACAGATCTTTATTTTCCGTATATGAGAGCATTTTCTTGTATAACATGTTAAAATACTTTTCATCAATAGGTCTATTAATTTTACCCCAATTAATGTTATTCTCTGTTGTCGGTTCTTTTACAATAAATTTATCATTAGGGCTTCTTCCGGTATGATGACCGGTGCGTGTAACAAGCGGACCCAAATGGGCTATCATTGCTTCTCTTCTTCGAGCTGCTTGCTCGTAGAGACCTGGTGTTGATAAATTATAAAATATATTATTTAGGTTATGAAATCCTTGCTCAGTGAGCTGATTCCAAATTTCTAATTTTCTTTTCATAAATACTCCATATTGATTAATTATAATTATTTTTTTTAATTTTTACAACGAATGGGAACTGAAAATAAATTTGTAGCGTGTAAATGGTATTTATAAGCCAAATATATTCATTTTAATCAAATTCATCAATTGTTTTCTTAGTTTTGATTCTAATATGTTATTTTCCAAGAACAATGTGAGAAGAATACAGGTTAAAGTCTCATTTTTTTTTGTTTAAGCGACTAAACTCTAAAATTATTTTTTCTGTTGCCCCTATATTCTTCTGAACATAATCGTAAGCTATTCTTCCCAAATTTTTTCTTTTGTCTTCGTTACTAAGTAATTCTCTAAATACTTTATATGCATTTATTTTATTGGTGATCTCAATACCTGCTCCAATTTCAATTAATTTTCTTGCTTCTTGACTATTTCGATTTTTTGGACCAAAAATAATTGGAATTCCATAAACAGCCGGTTCAAGTACATTATGAATCCCTTGTTTAAAACTGCCTCCAACATAAGCAATATCTGCATAGTAGTACAAAGTTAAAAGTATTCCAATTGAATCGACCAAAATGATCTTCTCATCGGTGTAATCATTTTTATATGAGAATCTAATATTGCTTATTTCCTTTAAAGAATATTCAAGTTCTTCAAGGCGTTTAGGCGTTGGTTCGTGTGGAGCAATAATGACTAAAATATCATTAAAGTATTTTAATAATTTTTTAATCGCCGGAATTATTACTTCTTCATCTGCTTCCCACGAACTGCCCAATACAATTACTTTCTTATTCTTTAATATTTCTTTTCTAAATAGGCTTTTCTTTTTTGCTTCAATACTTTTTTGATGAACTCTGTCAAATCTTGTATCTCCAACAACAGCAAGCTTTTCATCTGAAATACCGAAATCTTTAAAATTCAGTCTGTCTTTTTCAGAAATTGTAAGTATCTTGATAAAATTATTGAATAAGGAGGAATGGAATTGTTTAGCAATAAACCATTTTCTCTTGGATTTCTTTTTCATAGTTGCATCAACAATAAAAGAGGGAATTTTATATTTGCTTAGTGCCCAGATTAAATTTGGCCAAAAATCGTACCGCATAAACAATACTGCTGATGGTCTAACTAAACTAATAAAACGTTTCGCATTTCTTACACTATCATAAGGAAGATATGAGATAATATCTGCGTGCGGATATTTAAGAGAATTATTGTAACCTGAAGGAGAAAAAAAAGTGACAACTATATTTACATCTATATTTTGCTTAATCTTCTCAATTATAGGTTTGGCTTGCTCAAATTCCCCCATTGAAGAAGAATGGAACCAAATAGTTTTTTTTGTTCTGTCTAAATCAGTTTGATTGATTATTAAGTTTTCAAATAACTTTCTCCTGCCTCTAATTCCCTCTCTTACTTTTTTATTGAAAATACTTAGTGTATAAACAATAATTTTTAGAATTGGCAAAGCAATTATATTGTAAAAATAAAACCAGATTTTATTCATAAGTTTTTTACAAAATTTAAAGTTTCCTTTAGTACAAAACTTGGATCAATATCTTTTAAACATTTTAAATGTTTTTTGGGACATTCATCCAATCCAATGTGGCTGCATGGTCTGCAAGATAATAAATTATTTTCTAAAACTAAATTATTTCCTTTGTATGGAGCAAAACCAAATTCCTTCACTGTTGATCCAAATATTGCGATTGTAGGCACACCAACGGACAATGCAGTATGCATTAAACCGGAATCATTGCAAATTACAGATTTACATTTTTTCATACCTTCTGCAAGTTTTAGCAAGTTGTCATCATTTGAAAGATCAATAGAATTTTCAATTTGATCAGAAATTTCTTTACAAATTTCTCGGTCATCTTTACCGCCAAAAAGAATAATCTTAAAATTATTTTTGGTTAATTCATTTCCTAATTTAACAAAGTACTCAGGAAACCACATTTTGGTTTTATGACGTGAACCGGGACATAAACCAATAAAATCATCTTCTTCTGTTAATTCATTTTTTTGATTAGGAGGCAAAAACAGTTCAAGTCCTTTATCATCTAAAGCAAAGTTAGGAATAGAATTTGCGTATCTAACTGGAATTGGAACTATCTCATCAAATTTATTTATTTTGAATTTTACTAAAAGTACTCTTTTCAGATAAGGTTTTTTATATCTAACAATTTCATGGGATGTATTGCGGGTTAAGGCTCTACTTCTAAAATTATTTTGTAAGTCTATTATAAGATCGTAGCTACTCTTTTTTATTTCTTCGTTAATTTCTTTGAAATTATAACCTCTGGTTATTGGAATGATTTTATTGAGATGAGAATTAAGCCTAATAGTATCTTGGTATTCTTCACGGATAATAAAATCAATTTCAACTTGAGGATATAAATTCTTTAAAGTTCTAATTAATGGAGTTGTAAGAAGAACATCCCCCAAAGAACTAAGACGAATGATAAGAATTCTTTTAAATTTGGTTAAATTCATAAATAGATAATTTTAGTGTGGTTAAATTTAATAATTTAGCTTTTTGGTTGCTAATGATATATTGAGTTAATGTTTATTTATGTATATTTTTCACAACATAATTTAGAAATAATAGGATTGATATGAGCACCCTACCTCCATCTAATGTAAAGCATTTTTCTGAAGACTCACTTGAGAAAAAAGTTTATACTATGGTAAATTCGCTTGAAGAAAATATTCCTCTAATGAATGATAGAAATAGATTAGCCTTTGCATTGCTTAATTTTTTAAGAGGTCAAGGTGATCCTCCAAATATTACTGTTAGAAATAACAAATTAACACTTAATAATATTTCTAAGGAAAAGTTGGCTGCGCTACTAGATTCAAAACTTGCTGAAATAAAAAAGTAATATTTCATGATTTGTGAGAATTATTTTTTCTCTTCCAATTGATGTTTAATATTTTTATCATCACTTTTTAATTCAGCTTTTAAGGTTGCTTTCTTATGTCGTTCTCGATTAGTTTCCAAAAAGATTCGTGCAATATTTGTGGCGTTTGAACTAATTCTTTTTAAAAGATCAATCAATTCTAAGTGAATCTGACTCGTCTCAATTGTTTCCGGTACCTTATCTCTTAATCTATCAAAATGAGTGCGCCTTAACTCAAGTTCCATTAAGCGGTACTTTTTATACTTCTTTTCCATTCTTTTAGCATCTTGAAGATTAACCTCTTTGAAAACTTCAATGGCTCTGCTTATTTGTTTCATGGAACGCAAATGATAATCTTCTATTTCGAGTTTACCTTCTTCAGAAAATGATAGATTTAAGTCCATTCTCTTATTGGCCAAAGGGACTAATCTTTTTGAAACAACATCACCAATCTGTTCAAGTTCAGTAATGCAATACATCATTTGAAATACCTCATCGGCTCTTTCTTCTTGTAAGCTTTTTTGACTAATCTCCGTTAAATACTGAATAGTTTTAATATTCAAATAATTAATTTCGGTTTCTTCTTCTAAGATTTTCTCAATAACTTCTCTATCATTAGTCAAAAATGGAATTAGAATTTGTTCAACCATTTTTTGAACTTTGTTAGCAACTCTAATAATTTCTGCTTTTGCCAAATTTAATGCTAATGCAGGAGTGGAGATTAAGCTTTCTTCTAAATATTTTGTTTTGTAAATGCTCTCCTGCTCATCTTCAGGAATATCAGGCAACACCCACTCAATAAACCTTGCAGCAAAATTAGTAAATGGTAATAAGGCAAAAGTGAGAACAATGTTAAATACTGTATGTGCATTTGCAATTTGACGGGGGAGAACTTCTGCCAAATAGGATACACCGGTTAACTTGGATGAAGCTTCGGGTGAAATTGATCTGACAAAATTTGCGAATTGAGGTATCCACCAAACAAAAAGTAAAACTCCAATAATTTTAAATAATGTGTGGGCAAATGCAACTTTTTTTGCTTCTCTACCTGAGTTAATGCTTGCAAGTATTGCCGTAATGGAGGTGCCAATATTAGCGCCAAGAATTAATGGAATAGCAGCTTCAAGAGAAATTAATCCTTGTGTCCCCAAAATTATTATTATTCCTGCAAACGCTGCGCTGCTTTGAATTAAAGCTGTAAAAATTGTTCCAACAATAATTCCTAAAAATGGATTTTCAAGATTCATCAATACATCTATAAATGGCTGGTAGGTCCTTAGCGGATACATTGTGTTGGACATTATATACATTCCGTAAAAGAGAATTCCGAATCCAAGAATTAATTCTCCAATACTCTTATATTTTTTTGAATTACTTAAAAAGTAAACTGCAAAACCAAACCCAATAACGATAAGTGAATAATCGGTTAATTTAAAAGCAATTAATTGTGTTGTGATTGTTGTCCCAATCCCTGCGCCAAGAATTATTCCCAATGTCTGTGCAAAAGTCATTAGCTGAGCTTGTACAAAACTTACAAGCATAACAGTTGTGGCACTGCTGCTTTGCACAACCACTGTTATAAAAGTTCCAACAGCCACTGCGATTAATCTATTTTGAGTAAGAGTTTCTAAAATTACTCTAAGTTTTGCCCCAGCAGTTTTCTTCATTCCTTCGCTCATCATATTCATGCCAAGAAGAAATAAAGCTAAACCGCCAACTAATCCGCTTATTAGAAAGAAGACCCAGTTAGATTTTCTTGCAAAAGCTTTAAAGTAAACTATATCATTCTGTTTTGTTTTAATATTAATTCTAGCGGAGAATTGATGATCACCATCTTCAGTGCCAAGAATTGCATAAGTTTCAGCGTACCCATTTTCATCTGTAAAAACAGTGTCCGCTGTGAATTTTGTGTTTTTCGATTTTGATGGAACAGATACTATATTAAAAACCACCTGGAAATTTTCTACCGGTTTAATATTTCCGTATAATACTCTTACTTTTAATGGTTTTGATATTTCCTGATTTACTGTAGCATAAAACACTTCTGTTGCAAAATCATCATTGCCATTTTGATAAACATTTTGGATTGATATTTTTGAAGAATCTATAGAAGCAGTTTTTACTGAATCTATCTCATTTGCAAACAGTGAAGAGGTTTCAACACTTATTAAAAGCAAAAGTTCAATTAACAAATAAAGTGATATGTATTTTTTAATTTTCATTTTACCTAAGAAAGATTCAGGACATCTCCAATTTTCAATAATCGTTAATAGACTTATAACACTAAAGAGAAATCACAAATAAATTAATTATGTGTAAGTTCGTCCTCTTTAAGATATTCCTCAACTTTATCAATAGCCTCTTTACTTCCAATATAAATAGGGACTCTTTGATGTAGATCT
This sequence comes from uncultured Melioribacteraceae bacterium, assembly GCA_964469115.1. Classification (GTDB taxonomy): domain Bacteria; phylum Bacteroidota; class Ignavibacteria; order Ignavibacteriales; family Melioribacteraceae. The sequence continues at coordinate 4,588 of CAYXXW010000033.1, read as the reverse complement.
GTTGGAACAATTTCCAATATTCTTTTTGAACCATCAATTGCTCTGCCTCCGGCTTGTTCAATAATATAAGCCATGGGATTGCATTCATACATTAGTCTTAGTTTACCATAAGGATTTCGCTTATCAGCGGGGTAAATAAAAATACCTCCGTAAAGAATATTTCTATGTATATCTGCAACCATCGATCCAATATATCTTGATGAATAAGGCTCACGTCCCCTATTATCAGCATCTTGAATATACTTAATATATTTTTTTAAACCGTCCCGCCAGTACTTGTAGTTGCCTTCATTGATGCTATAAATTTTGGCTTTGGTTGGAATTTGAATTTTATCATGTGAAAGAAGAAATTCTCCAAATGCCGGATCAAGTGTAAAACCATATACACCATCACCCGCAGTGTAAACAAAAATAGTACTAGAACCATAAACAATGTAACCGGCTGCAACTTGTTTTGTCCCTGGTTGAAGGCAATCCTCTAATGTTCCCGGAGAGCCATCATCGGGGGTTATTCTTTTATAAATTGAAAATATAGTACCAATACTTACATTTGCATCTATATTTGAGGATCCATCTAAAGGATCAAATAAAAGAACATATTTACCTTTTCTATGATGCTCAGGTATATGAATTATATCTTCCTCCTCTTCAGAGGCCATGGCACATAAGTGCCCTCCGTGATCCATGGCTTTAAATAGCATATCATGAGCAAATAAATCCAATTTTTTAACTTGTTCACCATGCACGTTATTATCACCGGTAAAGCCAATAATATCAGCAAGTCCGGCTTTGTTAACTTCAAGAGAAATTACTTTTGCAGCTAAAGATAATTCATGCAGTAATGCAGATAATTCACCTGTTGCACCAGGGTGTTTTCTTTCGCCTTCATTAATGTGACGTGTTAAGGTCATAAAATTAATTGCCATTAGTTACTCCTCCTTTATTGAATTCCAGATAATTCTTGTTCCTTGTACTGCAATTGATATAGTTTATAATATATACCGCGTTTTGTAAGTAAATCCTGATGTTTACCAACTTCTCTTATTTCGCCTTTATGCATTACAATAATTTTATCTGCATTTTGAATTGTAGATAATCTGTGCGCAATAACTATAGATGTTCTACCTACTAATAATTTCTCAATAGCACGTTTTATTAAAATTTCCGTTTCGGTATCAACGCTTGAAGTTGCTTCATCTAAAATAAGTATTTGAGGATCAAACGCCAATGCTCTGGCAAAAGAAATAAGTTGTTTCTGCCCAACACTTAAAGTCGCTCCTTTTTCTTTAACTTCTTCATTATATTTTTGTGGAAGTTTTTGAATAAATTGATCAGCACCCACAATTTTGGCGGCTTCAATCAATTTCTCTTCTGAAATTTCTAGAGAATTTAAGCCTATATTAGAATTAATATCACCTGAAAATAAATATACATCTTGAAGCACTACAGATATTTTTTTTCGCAATTCATGTTTATCTAAATCTTTAATGTCTGTGCCATCTACTCTGATTTCACCTTTCTGAATATCATAAAATCTTGTTAAGAGACTAATAATACTAGTCTTTCCCGCACCGGTTGCTCCAACAATTGCAACAGTTTCTCCTGGATTTATAATGAACGAAACATTCTTAAGCACATACTCATCATCATTATACGCAAAGGATACATCCTTAAAATCGACTTGCCCTTTTAATCTGCCAATTGTTTTAACGTCTACATGATTTTCAATAATTGTATTATCATCAAGAACATCAAATATTCTTTCAGATGCCGCCATCGCCGTCTGCATTATATTATATTTTTCAGAAAGGTCTCTAATGGGTCTAAAGAACATTTCAGTGTATTGAATGAATGCAAACAAAACCCCGATAGTCATTGTTTCTTGAATTATGCTTCCGCCACCATACCAAATAATTAAAGCTATTGAAATGGAACTCAAAATTTCAACTATGGGATAAAACGTTGCATAATAATATACTGATCTAATAAGAGCATTTCGATAGTCAGAATTAATCCCCAAGAATTTTTTAAACTCTTCTTTCTCTCTCCCAAAAATTTGAACAATGTTAATACCGGTAATATGTTCCTGCATATAGGAATTTAATCTTGATAAAAACTTTCGCTCATTTCTGTATGCGTCTCTTACTTTTTTTCTGAATAAAAATGTAGCATAAAATAATACAGGCAATACCGATAGAGTAATTAAAGCAAGTTTCCACGACATAAAGAACATAAATCCAAAAATCCAAAGGATGATAAATATATCACTAAACACCATAACAATGCCTGATGAAAACAGCTCGTTCAATGCCTCTACATCATTGGTTACTCTCGTTACTATTTTACCAATTGGTGTTTTATCAAAATACTTTAAAGATAGTTTTTGGATATGGGAAAATATTTTTACTCTAAGATCAAAAATGATTTTCTGCCCCATTAATTGAGTAAAGTAAGTTAGAGCATATTGTATAAATGCTTGGAATATAAGTGATGTAACTAAAATAAGTGAAATAGTTAGAAGTGAATTATAATCTTTATTGGCAATAGAATCATCAACAGCAACCTTTGTAAGATAAGGGCGCAATGGCCCTAGCCCCGCAACAATTATGTTTAGTAGGATAGCTAAAATCACATAATTTTTATAGGGTTTTACATAACCTAACAAACGCTTCATTAATTTGGAATCGTATGCTTTCCCCTTTATATCGTCTGTATTTACTGCGCTTCCTCTCATTTATAATACTTTCAATTCTTCTTCAAGCAGTTGTTTTTGATGCAGGTCAGAATAAATTCCGCCAAATTCAACTAACTCGTTGTGATTGCCTTGTTCAGCTATTTCACCATTATCCAACACAATAATTTTATCAGCATTTTTTACTGTAGATATTCTATGACTAATAATTATACTTGTCCTATCCTTCATAAAATCTTTTAATCTTGTCAGGATTACTTCTTCCGTATTTGTATCTACCGCAGAAAATGAATCATCCAATATTAATATTTTAGGATTTATTGCTAATGCACGAGCCAAACTTGTACGTTGTTTCTGACCGCCGGAAAGTGTGATTCCCCTTTCTCCAAGTACAGTTTCATAACCAGCAGAAAATCCTTCGATATCTTTTTTGAGATTAGAAATTTCTGATACATTATTTATTACTTCTTCATCAACTTCGGCTAATCCATAGGCTATGTTATTAGTTAATGTGTCTGAAAATAAGAACGTCTCCTGACCTACCATTCCGATACTTTTTCTAAGCACGGATTTAGGAATTTCCTTAACATTATTTCCATCTATATATATTTCACCTTCAGTAGCATCAAATAATCTGGGAATTAAATTAATAAGACTTGTCTTACCGCTGCCGGTTCGGCCAATAATAGCAAGTGTTTCGCCATTTCTAATTTTGAATGACAGATTCTTTAAAACATCTACTGATTCTCTAGCGTATCTAAAAGAAACATCCCTAAACTCAATTTCCCCTTTAATTTCATTTATACTTTTATCAGTTTTATTCGAGTCTTCTACATCATCTATTTCAGCAAATATTTTTAATAATCTTTTCATACTGGCAGATGCTTGCTGAATAATATTTAGCACCCAGCCAAATGCAATAACAGGCCAAATCAACATACTTAAATAAGCAATAAATGCAATAATCTCACCAAGTGTCAATTCACCTTTAATAACCATTGAGCCGCCCACCCAAATGACAACAATAACAGAAATACCAGTAATCAAAAACAATAATGGCACAAAGAGAGCTTGAATTTTCACTTTGTCCATATTTCGATCAAGGTAATCTTTACTTAAGCCCCTAAAGTGATTAATCTCATTATCTTCTATTACATAAGATTTCACAACTCTTATTCCTGAAAAACTCTCTTGGGCTTTAGCTGTTAATTCTGAAAACTTTTCTTGAATTTTTGTGAACTTATTATGAATTTTTTTGCTCAATTTATAAACGAAGAAAGAGAGCAACGGGAGCGGAATAAGTGTGTAAATAGTTAGCATCGGGTTAAGTGAAAGCATAATTACAATTACAATAATGAACTTTGAAACTGTATCTACCGAATACATTACTGCAGGACCAATGTACATTCTAACTGCACTGATATCATTAGTAACATGAGCCATCAAGTTGCCGGTACTGTTATTCTGGAAAAATCTTGTCGGCAATTTCTGAATATGTTCCCAAAAATCACTTCTTAAGTCATATTCAATTTTTCTGGATGTGACAATTATTGTTGCACGTATTAAGAATCGAAAAAATCCTCCAATTAAAGCAACCAAAACAATTAGTGCTGCATAGTTAAATATTTGCTCATAAGTAATATTAGTTTGAAGTGAATCAATACTATCTTTTAGTATTATGGGGATATAAACTTGCGCGGCATTAGAACAGAGGATAAAAATTAATCCGAGCAATAATTTAATTTTATAACGAAAAAAGTATTTATTGAGAGTAAGTAATGATTTCATAATATTTAATAATCAGAGCTGAAAATTACAAATTTTAATTCAGGATAAAAAATAAAGGGATATGAGGTGTACTAAAAGTGTTCCAAAACTAAATCGATATTATTGATT
>CAYXXW010000032.1:0-17280 GCA_964469115.1 uncultured Melioribacteraceae bacterium | reverse complement strand
ACATGAGGAGGTGCTTCAATTTGAATATATCCGCCAGCTCTAAAATCTACACTCTCACCTTCAGGTAATTCAATTACAAGTTCTTTAATAAATGTGGCAACATTCTCATTAGACCGAACCGTACATTTCCATTTTTGAATATCAAATACTTCCGGAGGTACTTCTATCTTCATATCGTTTTTAACCGGTACTTGACAACTTAACCTATAATTCTGCCGAATTTGTTTTCTTGATAATTTGCCTTTTTCAGTGGGTAGAACATCACCGCCACCTTCTGTGATTATGCATTTACATTCACCACAAGTACCGCCGCCCCCGCAAGCAGAAGGCAAATAAATTTTAGCATCCGATAATGAATTAAGCAGTTTATCGCCTACTTTAACTTCAATACTTTTATTGGGATCATCGTTAATTGTAATTTTAGCATTTCCACTGGCGACTAATTTTGATTTTGCAAATAAAATAATTCCAACCAAAATTAATACAATTACCGTAAACGCAATAACACCTGATATAACGATTGTAAAACCGTCCATATAAAACATTCCCTATAATTGAATTCCGGAAAATAACATAAAAGCAATTGCCATTAAACCAACTGTAATAAAGGTAATTCCAAGTCCCTGCAAACCGGCCGGGATATTATTGTATTTCATTTTTTCTCTAATACCTGCAAGTGCAATAATGGCAAGCGCAAAACCGGCACCTGAACCAATGCCAAAAACAACGCTTTCACCAAACAAATAATCACGTTCTACCATAAAAAGTGTTCCGCCTAAGATCGCGCAGTTCACCGTTATGAGAGGGAGAAAAATACCTAATGAGTTATATAAGCTTGGTACAAATTTATCAAGAATCATCTCTAAAATTTGAACCATGGCAGCAATAACACCGATATAGATAACCAATCCTAAGAAAGTTAAATCTAGCACTTCTAATCCGGCCCAAGCCAAAGCACCTTTTTGGAGCACATAATGATAAATAAGATTATTGACGGGCACTGTAATTGCTTGTACAACAACAACTGCAATTCCAAGTCCAACTGCGGTTTCTACTCTCTTGGAAACTGCTAAGAAAGTACACATTCCAAGAAAGAAGGCTAACGCCATGTTTTCAATAAAAATTGATTTAACGAATAAACTGAGATAATGTTCTAACATATTTTATTCCTCCTCCACCTGTTCCGGTTTCCAGGTACGGATTCCCCAAATCAAAAGTCCAATTATTATGAATGCACTTGGCGAAAGTAAGAACATTCCATTTGGCACATACCAACCACCTTCTGTGTTTATACTAAAAATAGTATAACCTAATAGTTTCCCTGAGCCAAATAGCTCTCTAAAAAAACCAACAAATAGTAAAACAAATGTATAACCAAGTCCATTACCAATTCCATCTAAAATACTTAAGAATGGTGGATTTTTAAGTGCATAAGCTTCGGCTCTACCCATAATAATACAGTTTGTAATAATTAAGCCCACATAAACTGAAAGCTGTTTACTCACATCATAAGCAAAAGCTTTAATGAGTTGATCAGCAATAATTACCAAGGAAGCTATTATTGTCATCTCAACTAAAATACGTGTACTGCTTGCTACATGTTCCCTTATTAAACTAACAGAAAAGTTAGATAGAGTTAACACAAATATAACTGCAATGGACATTACAATAGATGTCTCTAATTTAGATGTAACTGCAAGCGCAGAACAAATGCCCAATATTTGCAGAGCAATAGGGTTATTATCAAAAATAGGATCAAGTAAAATAGACTTATATTTGTTCATTAGCTTCCCCTTCCTGTTGAGCGAAGAATGGACCATAACCATTAACACCTAGCCAGAATTTCACCAAATTATCAACTCCTCTGGTTGTGATAGTTGAGCCAGAAAGACCATCAATCTGATGCTCTGCGGCCGGACTTGATCGGTCAACAATTCCTTTTATAACTTCAATTATTACTTTACCATTTTCATCAAATGCTTGTTTACCCTTCCATGAATTTTTCCATTTAGGATTGTCAACTTCTCCACCCAAACCAGGTGTTTCACCGTGTTCATAAAATGTGAGACCTTTTATAGTTTTAAGGTCACTATCAAGCGCAATAAAACCATATAGCGTTGACCATAAACCTTTACCATAAATTGGGAGAATATATTTATCAATTTTATCTCCCTCAAGGACTTCATATATAACCATATATTTAGGTTTACGTTTTATCCCACCAAGATCATTTTTAGCATCTATCTCTGCACTAAGTTGTTTGTTAGATGCTATATCTTTAATATTAAAATTTTCAATATTAAGTTCTTTTGTAAAATTTTCTTCGGGAACTGCTTTCCCAGTAATAAGATCTATCATAATAGGTTTAACTGACTCTTGGAAAGTTTGCTTAACATTTTTACCTTCTTCTAATAGATCACCTGCAACTAAAATGTTTGTTATTTTATCCAGCTCTTTATTTTCTTCTTGAATACTGTTTAATGCAACAGCTGCAGAAGAAACCAGTATAGAGCAGACCAAGCAAACACCCAGCGCAACCATAATTGTTTTTGAAGTACGATCAGACGACATTTCTTGCTAGCCTCCTCTTAATGTTTCTGTTAATGAAATATCTATCTATAATAGGAGCAAAAACGTTCATAAATAAAATAGCCAGCATCCAGCCTTCAGGGAATGCCGGATTAACAGCTCTAACTAAAATTCCAAATATCCCAATAAAAAATCCGTAAACAAACTGACCTGGTATTGTATAAGCAGCAGTAACGGGATCAGTAGCCATAAATACTGTGGCAAATGCAAAACTTCCTAATACAAAGTGCCAGTAAGGCGGAACATTAAACATTGGATTGGTACTGCTGCCAATAGAATTTAATGTAAATACCATAAACAGCATACCGAGTAAAACACTTAACATAATTCGCCAAGAACCAATCTTTGTGACAATTAGAATAACTGCTCCAATTAAACATGCAACAACTGAAGTTTCTCCCATTGAACCGGGAATAAATCCCCAGAAAGCATCCCACCAAGTATATGTTACATCTAAGAGAGGATCGGCATATTGAGCCAAAGGAGTTGCTCTGCTTAATCCATCCACTGCAACCCAAACTTTATCACCGGAAATTTGTGCAGGATAAGCAAAGAACAAGAAAGCACGCGAAGTTAAAGCAACGTTTAGAATATTCATTCCAACACCGCCAAAAACTTCTTTACCAATCACTACTCCGAATGAAATTCCAATAGCAACTTGCCAGTATGGAATATCTGGAGGAAGTATAAGTGGAAACAATAAACTAGAAACTAAAAAACCTTCGGCAATTTCATGCTTTCTTACTGCAGCAAATAAAGTTTCCCAAAAACCGCCCACAGCTAAAGTAATAATATAAACCGGGAAGAAATATAAAGCTCCATGCAATACATTACCAAAAAAGTTATCCGGATTAAAATCCATACCAAGTGCAACAACAACACTCTGCTGCCAATTTGTCATTTCAAAACTTGAAAGTTTTGCAATAGCTAAATTTGCTTGATAACCGGTATTGTAAAGAGCCATTAGAACGGCGGGAACAAGAGCAATAACAACCCACAACATCATTCTCTTTAGATCTAATGCATCACGCACATGAGAATTTGTACTTGTGCGAGTTGACGGTGAGAATATAAAAGTATCTATTGCTTCATATAAAGGGAATAGTTTTTCAAACTTTCCGCCTTTTTCAAACTGTTTACCAGTTTGATCCAAAATATTTCTAAGAAATTTCACTAGCCTTCCTTATCAATTAAAGTTAAAGTACTTCTTAAATTTACTCCATGATCTATTTTTGACGGACATACAAAAGTACATAGTGCTAAATCTTCTTCATCTAATTCTAAACAGCCTAATTTTTCAGCTTCCTCAACATCATCCACAGCCAAAGCGCGCAGCAAGTATGTCGGTTCAATATCTAACGGAGTTACACTTTCATAGCTTCCAATTGGTACAATAGCTCTACGACCACCATTGAGTGCAGAAGTAAAATTAAATTTTTTATTTGGTGTTAAACTCGAAAGCATTACTTTTTTTAAAGAGTAAAGTTTTGATGATGGCATAACCCAGCCAAGGAAATCCCTTTTTGTATGTTCCTCGATTACTGATATTTGCTGGTGATACCTTCCTAAAAATCCTTCTACTGCAGTGGCTTTTCTGCCATACAAAACAGAACCAGAAATAACTCTATTTGTTGAATCTGTGAGTTCGCCTTGAACAAGGTCATCAATATAAGCACCAATTCTTGTTTTGATATATCTAGGATTTTTAACAGCTGGTCCACCTAAAGTTAAAATTCTTTCAATATCAATTTTACCAGTTGTAAAAAGCAATCCAATTGTAACAACATCTTGAGCGTTTATGTACCAAATCTTTTTGTTTCTATGAGCATTATCCAGAAAATGTATATGAGTGCCAGCCAATCCCTTTGGGTGAACACCGCTGAATTCTTCTACTGTAAGATTATGTAATTGAGTTTCAGGAATTTTCCCTCCCTCTTCTTTACATAGATAAAGAGTTCCATCAGTTAATTTTGATAATACTCTTAACCCATTTTTGAAACTAGCTTCTTTTCCTTCAAGAACTTTAGAAACTGAAGGAGCAAGTGGATTAGAATCCATAGCAGTCACAAAAATTGCTTTTGGCTCAACTGCCGGATTTGCAACTTTGCTGAATGGTCTCTCCCTTATAGAAGTCCAAACGCCAGATTGAATTAACTGTTCTTTTATTACCTCTTTTTTTAGCGAAGGAATCTCTGATTCTGAAAAAGATTTGAAGGTAATTTCTTCATTCCCTTCTAACTCAATTACCATAGAAAGAAAGTGACGTTTCTCTCCCCGATTAATACCAACAACAGTTCCGGCTCCGGGGGAAGTGTATTTTACACCTTCCATTTTTTTATCTGTAAAGAGTAATTGACCGAGTTTTACTTTTTCACCAACAGCAACAGCCAAGGTTGGTTTCAACCCAACATAATCATTACCTAACAGTGCAACTTTTTTTACAACTTTAGATTCATCAAGTTCAGAAGATGGTTCACCTTGAATTGGTAAATCTAATCCTTTCTTAATTTTTGTAACACCCATAGTTAAATACTCATTCTCAAAAAATTATGTTTTTTTTAGTTGTATGATCTGATTTGTGCAATACAATTTGAGGTCGATGCCATAAAGTTATTTTATAGTGTATAAAAATAAGGTATCAAGATTTTATAATCAAATAAATTGTTTTATACTACAAACTAACATTTATTCTCAGATGTAAAGCTATTTACAAAATTCATTAAATACCAATTTCACTTGAGAAAAAATTTTCTTTTTATTTACCCAAAATTCAATCAAGCTTTTTTGTTAATTATTAGATTTAAATTTCAAAGTGTTGGTAATAAAAAATATATTAGCATAGATAGTGTTAGTAAATTTTATCTGATTTCAATAAATTTGGTTATCAGTTAAGAAACTACGAGTAATTATGACAAATCTCGAATCCTACTTTAATAAATTCCGTACAGATGTAATTGGTATCGATAAAAAATTTAATTCACCGTTTGGAGAAAAACAACTAATTTATGCTGATTGGATTGCAAGCGGAAGGCTTTACCATCCAATTGAAGAAAAAATCATTCATACTTTTGGTCCCTTTGTTGGTAACACACATTCAGAATCAAGTATTACCGGGGTTCTTATGACATCGGCTTATCATGCCGCTCAAAAAATTATTAAAGAACATGTTAATGCTGGACCAAACGACATTATTATTTCCGCTGGATTTGGGATGACTGCTGTTGTAAATAAGCTACAACGGATTTTGGGTTTAAGAGTTCCCGAAAAATTTAGAGATTGTATCGAGATAAAGGAAGAAGATAAACCAATTGTTTTTATCACACACATGGAGCATCATTCAAACCAAACATCATGGTTAGAAACTATTTGTGATGTTAAAATTATTGAACCAAATGAAGAAGGGTTAATTGATTTAGACAATTTAAGAAGTCGGCTTGAAGAATATAAAAATAGAAAACTAAAAATTGGTTCTTTTTCTGCAGCATCTAATGTTACTGGAATTAGATCAAATTACCATGCATTGGCAAAAATAATGCACGAAAATGGCGGATTGTGCTTTATTGACTTTGCTGCATCAGCACCTTATGTTGAAATTGATATGCACCCGGAAGATTCTCTTGAAAAACTTGATGCTATTTATTTTTCACCTCACAAATTTCTTGGAGGACCTGGGACATCGGGTGTGCTGATAATGGATAAAGAATTAGATACATCAAAAGTTCCTGATCATCCCGGTGGCGGTACAGTTGACTGGACTAATCCTTGGGGAGAACACAAATATATAAATGATGTTGAAGCAAGAGAAGATGGAGGAACTCCGGGATTTTTGCAGACAATTAAAACCGCTCTTTGCATTAATCTTAAAGAAAAGATGGGCATTAATAATATTCTTAAACGTGAGGAAGAATTAGTAAAAATATCATTCGAGGAATTTAGCAAACTACCTAAAGTACATATTCTAGCCCATAATATTGAAGACAGGCTTGGAGTTCTTTCTTTTTATATAGAAGACATTCACTATAATCTAATTGTGAAACTGCTTAACGATAGATTTGGTATTCAAGTGAGAGGAGGATGTTCTTGTGCGGGAACTTACGGTCATTATTTGCTACACGTCGATCCAACCCGTTCAAGTAATATTACAGAAAAAATATCTCAAGGTGATCTTTCTGAAAAGCCTGGATGGGTTAGAATGTCGCTTCATCCAACTATGACCAATGATGAGCTATTTATAATATTAACTGCAGTTAAGGAGATAATTGAAAATGTTGAAGAATGGGAAAAAGATTATAAATATAATCGTTTAACTAACGAATTCTATCATAAAAAAGATGAGGATTTTACAAAAATAGTTAATAGCTGGTTTTAAGTAGTATTGAAATTAAATCAATAAAAAATTTTCTATTATCTGTTTGCCTAATAAGAGATTTTTTTCGAAATTAAGATTAACCCCAAAATAGTTCCCCTTCTCAAAAGTAAGTGAGTACTCTTGATCATCAAATAATATTTTTGATTTAGTAAAATTATTGATTGGTTAAAAATTCTGGTGACTGACTTTTACTTCGGCACCATCAAATATACTATTAATTAAGCGAGATTTATCGATCAATTTAACAGTTCCAGATCTATATTTTTTATTTTCATTCTTCTGATCAATACAAGAAGTATCAAAATCAAATAAACCCAAGCCTATCTTCTCTTTATTGACAATTCGGTTACACATTAAATGCAACCCAACATTTATTCCTAGAACTGGCATACTCATTAAGCGCAAAACACTGAATAAATTGCAGAGTTGAAGTTTTCTGTAGGCAGTATCAAATTTATTCGCATCCGGTAATATTATTTTATCTGCGTTAACAATATCAATTTCCAAAGAGGAAATTTTGATTTCAAATTCTTTCAATCCAAGTAAACTTTTAATAAACTCAGAATTATGCTTGTTATATGAAACTATTGTGACCATAAAAAAATTTTAAATATGAATATTTTATTTGCAAAAATGCAATTTTTACAATAATTTAATATAAATAAGATTTATAATGAAACCAACTAATAGGAGTTAATATGTCCGAAGAAAAACTTTCTGCCACAGTTAGCGAATACAAAGGAAACGCAATTATTTCTTTACCAGTTGCCGGCAGCACAAAATACCCTTTTACATTCGGCTTAAATAAAGCAAAAGCAATAATGCAATACATAGATGACATTAAAAAATTTATTGATGATAACGAATCAAAAGAGGAACCTGAAAAGGAATAGAATTCTATTCAATATTAATAAGTTTTAACTCGAAAATTAAATTTTTACCCGCAAGTGGATGATTACCGTCTAGTTTAATAATTTGATCATCTACAGTTGCAACCCTTACACTGAATGGTGATCCATCTTCATTTGGAATTTTCAATTCATTTCCCACCGCAAGATTAATATCCTTAGGCAACTTATCTTTCTCAATGGAAATAATTAAATCCTTTTCAATTGATCCATAGGCTTTATCTGAACTGATATGAATGAATTTTTGTTGATTTATTTTCATTCCAATAACAGCCTCATCAATTCCTTGAATAACTTCATTATTACCAATTTTGAATTTTAAAGGTGGTCCATTATGCGAAGTTTCGAACACAGTATCATCTTCTAACTTCCCAATGAAATGTATTTCTACAGTATCCCCAATTTTTGCGTGTCGCTCGTACCCCATTATTACCCTATTAAAATTGAGTTCAAAGATAAAGAAATAAAAAATTATCGGCAATGTGAACGATGTAAATAATACTTTAGGGTCTAAAATGATTGATTATTTCCAAAATATATATTAAGTTGTGATTGTCTTATTAAAAATGGTGTCTACATGAAAAAATTAATTTTATTATTAAGTATTATCATATTTAATTCACACTTATTCTCTCAAGAAGATCATACCGATTACATTGAAGGACCTTTTGAATCGCCTCAAGAGATTACTGCAACTTGTTTGGAATGTCACGATGGCTTAGGTGAAGAAATTATTGAAACAAGACATTGGAATTGGATTGGTGCAGCCAATGAAAATGGAGAAAATCTATCAAGAGGCAAAAAAAATATTATTAATAATTTCTGTATCGCAGTTCCCTCTAACTGGCCGAGATGTACTAGCTGCCATATTAGTTATGGTTGGACCGACGCAAATTTTGATTTTAAAGATCCTTCCAATATTGATTGTTTAGTATGTCATGATCAATCAGGCACTTACAAAAAAACACCTACCGGTGCGGGTATGCCTGATCCAAACATAGACTTGGTAGCTGCTGCACAAAGCGTTGGCCCAACCTCTAAGCAGAATTGCGGGGCATGTCATTTCAATGGCGGTGGAGGTACAGGTGTTAAACACGGTGATCTTGATGAAAGCTTAATTAATCCATCTGCTGAACTTGATATTCATATGGGCGGATCAGGATTTGAATGTTCAGAATGTCACGCCGGAGAGAGTCATAAAATTTTGGGTGCCAGTCATGGTTCAATGAGTGAAGGAACTAACCATATAGGTTGTGCTGATTGTCATACAGATGCACCGCATGAAAAAAGAATTTTAAATGTCCATGGAAAATCAATTGCATGCGAAACTTGTCACATTCCAGCTTATGCTAAAGAAATGCCAACAAAGACATGGTGGGATTGGTCAACAGCTGGTAAAGATAAAAATGCTGAAAAGGATGAATATGGAATGGAAACCTATAATAAAAAGAAAGGTGATTTTGTTTGGGAAATGAATGTAGTTCCAGAATACAGTTGGTATAATGGTAAAGCTGATTACTATGAAATTGGGGAGAAAGTTGATCCCAATAAAGTAGTAAAACTAAATGAGCTAAATGGAAACATTAAAGATCCAAATGCTAAAATTGCTCCATTCAAAGTTATGAGGGGCAAACAAATATATGATTCAGAAAATAATTATTTAATAGTACCAAAATTATTTGGTAAAGGTGGATATTGGGATACTTATGATTGGGATGCAGCTTCAAAATTAGGAATGGAAACTGTTTCTCTAAATTATTCAGGAAACTTAGATTTTATTGAAACAGAAATGTATTGGCCAATTAACCATATGGTAGTTAGTTCTGAGAACGCTTTATCTTGCACATCTTGTCATGGTAAAAAAGGTAAAAAGAGACTTGATTGGGTGAAACTCGGGTACACCAACGACCCAATGAAAGCCGGTGGAAGATTTAAAAACTAGATAAGTCATTTCTAAGGTTGATTCGAAATTTACTGAGTCAACCTTGGATTTTTTCAATATTATTTAGCTTTTGCTTAAACCTAAAAACGAACAGAGTTGCTGCAACCGTTAAACCAATAAGCAATCCAAACCAAACTCCCTGGATATTTAATTCTAAAGTAAATCCCAAGAAATAGCCCAACGGTAAAGCAAGTATCCAATATGCAACAAGAGTTATAAGCATTGGTATTTTAACATCAGTAATACCTTTTAACACACCCAATCCTACAGCTTGAACTCCATCAGAAAGTTGAAATAATGCAGCTACAATTAAGAGAGAAGATGCCATTTCTATCACTTCCTTATCATCAATATAAAGAGATGGCAGAAATTTATTAAATAAGATAAATATTGTACCAGTAATTGACATGAATAAAAGTCCCAATAGAATTGACGAATAACCGGCATATTTTACATCAATCAAATTTCCTGAACCGTTTGCGTTACCTACTCTTATTGTTGCTGCAGCCGAAATACCAAGCACGACCATGTAAGAAATTGAGGCAAGATTTATAGCTATTTGATGAGCTGCTAAAGCGGAACTGCCAAGCCATCCGATCATTACAGCTGCAAATGCAAATGCACTCACCTCTAATGTATAAGTTAGACCACTTGGGAAACCAATTTTTACAAGTTCGTTAATTTTTTCCCAGTTTAATGATTTAAATTTTAGAGTTGGATCATATTCTTTATATTTAAGGGATTTAACGACAAAAAGCATCATTGCGATACCCATAAAAGAACGCGTTGTTAGTGTAGCAAAGCCTGCTCCGTCTAAACCTAAAGCGGGTAGACCTAAATTTCCGAAAATTAAAATCCAATTTCCTATAATATTAACAATATTAGCAAATAACGCTATGTACATTGGTGTTTTTGTATCCGATAATCCCTCTACAAATTGTCGATATGTTTGGAACAACATGAATGGGATAATTGATAAACTTAGAATTGCCAGATATGATTCAGTCAGTTTAGAAACAACGGGTTCCTGATCAAGAAAATAAACCAGCTCTGCAGCCAGATAAGTTAAAACCGTAAGAATAATTCCAAAAAATAGATTTACAATTAGACCTTGCCGTACAATTATTCCGCATTCTTCTTTCTTATTTTCGCCATAAGCAATTGCTACTAAAACAGTAATTGCATGACTCATTCCAATTCCAAATACCATTATTAAAAAAAACAGTCCATTAGCCAATGCTGCGGCTGCCAGTGGCTCAGCACCAAGTCTGCCTACCATAAAACTATCAACTACACCTAACATTATATGCCCTAGCTGACCAATACTAACAGGAAGAGCAAGTTTAATAATCGACTTTAAATGAACTTTAAATTTTTCTTCATTTATATTTTTTAACAACAAATTTTTCATTATTCTTAAAATAAGTGTAACTTTGTGCTTGTTATTTTTTAATGCAAAATAAGGATTAAATATGAAACAAATTTTAGTTATTGCAATATCACTTTTGATCTCAGTCGTAGGCTGTAGCCAAACTGCTCCCAATGGGAATTCACCAATTTCCTCAAAGATAGATTCAGTGAGCTACAGTATAGGACAGGACATTGGCAAAAACTTTAAGAAACAAGATATTGAGATTGATCCCAAAATTATGCTTCAAGGTATGGTCGATGCAATGGCTGACAGTTCATTATTAACTGATGAAGAGATTCAAAAAGTGATGATGAATTTTCAAGTAGCAATGAGAGAGAAACAACAGAATAAAATGAAAGAGGCCTCAGAAAAAAATCAAACAGACGCCGAAGCTTTTTTTGCTGAGAATAAAAATAAAGAAGGCGTAGTTACTCTTGAAAGTGGTCTTCAATATAAAGTGTTAAAAAGTGGTGATGGAAAAGCACCTAAATTAAGCAGTACAGTTGAAGTTCACTATGCAGGTCGGTTACTTGACGGAACTGAATTTGATAGCTCTTATAAAAGAGACAAACCTTTTTCAACTAGTGTAACCGGTGTAATTAAAGGTTGGACCGAAATCCTACAGCTGATGAAAGAAGGTGATAAGTTGGAAGTTTATATACCATCTGAACTAGCATATGGTGAACGTGGTAGTGGAGCTTTAATTGGACCTAAAGCTGCATTAATTTTTGAAATGGAATTAATCTCAGTAAACTAATTTGAAAACCTTTCTAAAAATATTGAGTCCGATAATTATTGTTGCCGGACTCTATTTTATTTTTCGTGAAAATGAAATCATCCAATCACCAGGCATCTTGGCTCCAAATAATCCGAAACAAACAATAATAAAAAATCAAAAATCATGGATTGTTGATGATTTTAATTTTTATCCTATTGCCCAATTTGAACTTGAAGCGAAAGTATTGAGCATAAGATTTTATGGTTCAGATGATATGAGTGAATTTTGTCCCGCTGATCTTGCACTTGGTTGGGGTAAAATGTCTGACCAAAGTATTGTAGATCGTTTTGAAATAAAACAGCAGCATAGGTGGTATGTTTGGCGGACTGACAACTTCCCTATTCCACAAAAAGAAGTTGAAAAGAGCAGCAGCAATGTTCATATCATTCCGGCAAATGAAGAAGTTGAAGATATTCTTGACGATGTAATTAGAGGAAACATCATTTCATTAAAAGGTAAACTTATTAATGTAAATGAGGTTGGAGAGAAATTCGTATATAAATCCTCAACTCAGCGGGATGATACAGGCGGCGGAGCTTGCGAAATTTTGTGGCTTGAAGAATTATCAATTAAAATGTAGCACTAATTACTTTTTCTGTCCAGTTTTATTCCTAGAACACTTCCTAAATATTTCCACTAAGATTTATTAAATTGCCTTAAGAATTTTTATAATTATTAGAAACTCATATGAAAAATAAATACGATGTAATTGTAATTGGCAGCGGTCCCGGTGGTGAAGGTGCTGCAATGAAAGCTGTAAAAGCAGGTAATTCTGTAGCTATATGCGATTACTTTCACAATATTGGCGGAAGCTGCACTCACCGTGGTACAATTCCCAGTAAGTCTTTGAGGCATGCGAGTCAAATAATTTCCGATACTGAAATGCTTCATTCAGTCAACTATCAGACTATTCTAAATTCTACTCATTCAATAATAGAGCAGCAATATGAATTGCGTAAAGGATTTTACAAACGTAACTTAGTTAAAATTCTTGATGGACAAGCTTCTTTTATTGATGAGCATACTATAGAAGTAAAAAATGAAGCCGGTATAATAAATAAATATTCTGCTGATTTCTTTGTAATTGCAACCGGTTCAAGACCTTATCATCCAGATGATATTGATTTTACAAACCCAAGAATTTTAGATAGTGATACAATATTGAATCTTAAAAGTAATCCAAGATCAATTTCTATTTATGGTGCCGGAGTTATCGGTTGTGAATATGCATCAATATTTAGAGAACTTAAGATCAAAGTAAATTTAATAAATACAAGAAATCAACTATTAACATTTCTAGATGATGAAATAATTGATGCGCTCGCCTATCACCTAAGAGAAAATGGTGTTCTTATAAGGCATAATGAAGAATATGATAAAGTTGTTGCCGATAATGATGGAGTTACTGTTTATCTAAAATCTAATAAGCAGATAAAAAGTGAATATTTACTTTGGGCACAAGGCAGAACCGGAAACTCGCAAGATATGGGCTTAGAAAATATAGGCATTGAAGGAAATGTGAGAGGTTCGATTGAAATTAATGAAAATTTCCAAACAATTCATAAGCACATCTATGCAGTTGGTGATGTTATAGGGTACCCCAGTTTAGCCAGTGCTGCTTATGATCAAGGAAGATTTGCTGCTACGCACATTGTTGAAGGTAGTTGCGAGCATAAACTTGTGAGATTCATTCCAACCGGTATATACACTATTCCAGAGATTAGTTCTGTGGGTTTCACAGAAAAAGAACTAACGGATAAGAAAGTTCCTTACGAAGTTGGGCACTCTCTATTTAAACATTTAGCAAGGGCACAAATTACGGGCAGAACAACCGGAATGTTGAAATTACTTTTTCACAGAGAAACATTAGAAATTTTAGGGGTACATTGTTTTGGATACGGTGCATCAGAAATAGTTCACATTGGTCAAGCTATACTTGCACAAGAAGGAGAAGCAAATACACTAATGTACTTTATCAATACAACTTTTAATTATCCTACAATGGCAGAAGCTTATAGAGTTGCTGCATTAAACGGATTTAATAGGCTAAAATAAAATCCAACGGCTATACTAATACTGATTTATAAAAACTAACTTAAATTCTGTTGATCTAGCATTTAAACTTTTATTATTTTTTGATTACAAATATTATTGAGATGAAATGAATAAACGAGAAGAAAGGTTTTACTTAAAAATGAGATCCAATATTAATAATTGGCTCGGGTCGAAAGCTAATTTAAGTTATAAATGGCGTGAATATCTTCTTGTTGCTCCTGATATATTCTACCTTCTTGTAAAACTTGTTCAAGATCCTGAAGTTCCAACTTCTAAGAAAGTAAAATTAGTCACTGCAATTGCTTACTTCATTTCACCGATTGATTTATTGCCCGAAGCTATTTTAGGACCTATAGGTTATCTGGATGATATAGGAATAGCCGCATATGTCCTAAACGATTTACTAAATACTATTGATCCTCAAATTGTAAAGAGAAATTGGGTTGGCGACATTGATATTCTTTATCTTATAAAAAAAATCTTAATTAACATTGATAAAATAATTGGGAAAGGTATTTGGGATAAAGTTAAAGGAACAATTAAATAGATTTTATGCAGCAGGGAATTTCATTAAGAAAACAGTTCCTTCATCAACCTTGCTCTTTACAGTAAGCTCGCCATTCATTAACTCAACAAATTTCTTAGATACAGATAATCCCAATCCGGTACCTTGATAAATTCTGTTCATCCCTTCACTAACTTGTCTGAAGGCCTCAAAAATTAATTTTTGCTTGTCTTCGGGAATACCTATTCCGGTATCACTAACCTCAACACAATAATATTTCTTATCGGTATCAATTGAAAAGAGATTCATTCCAATGCTTCCATTTGGAGTAAACTTTAATGCATTGTTAAGCAGATTTGTAATTACCTTTCTGAACATTTTATCATCAATGTGGCAATAAGCCTCCGATATATCGTAATTAAATGTAAGAGTAAGATTTTTATCTTCTGCAACAAGTTTGTATACGTGATAAGTTTCTTGCAAAATATCTTTGATATTGAAACGATTATATTCGACTTTTAATCTGTCTGAATCAACATCACTTTGATCTAAAAGAAGATTTAAAGATTCAGTTAATCTATTGCTGCTTTTCAAAACTATTTCGGCCATCTCTTTCAAATCGGGATCTTTAATTTCTTCAAACAAAATTCCAGCATAGCCAAGAATTACCGTAATCGGAGTTCTAAGTTCATGGCTCATATTGTCCAGAAAAATAGTTTTCATTTTTCTGGCTTCTTCCAAAATCTTTATATTTTCATCAGATATTGAATCTTCGCCATTCTTATTTATTATATTTTCAGCTGCTAAATTTTCTTTCAAAGTTAAAAAGTCTCTTATAATTAATGTATTATCGAATTTTTTCCAAATCAGATTAACGTTTTTTATCTTTGTTTATTATAATATAAAAATTAAATTTGAACTTAACTATTGATTTTAATATACTAAAAAGTCAGAATTCATACAGCTATAAAATTGGGAAAGAAATGAAAATTATATTTTTTCTGTTAACTTTAATTGCATTTATCGGTTGTGCTCAGTTAGTGATGGAACCTGCTGATTTTGCCTGGCCCATTGAGACGGTTTTGGATACTGATGATGAGGGTGTCATTCAAGAAAGCCGATATTCATTTTCAGCCAATGTAAAAGAGCTTTTCATTATGGAATCTGCTGATTCAACTGGATATTTGAATCAAGCAGTCAGGATAATTAGAGATACTGAAGGATACTATTATTTTATAGCTCCGGGATTTAAAAATGTCTATATCTGCAATGCTAAAGACGGTCAATTTATTCTTCACAACCAAGTTTATGTTTCCGAATTTGGATTAGACCTCCCTGCTTTCAATCAACGAAAACCTTATATTGAGCTTTTAGAAGGTGAAGAACATCTGGTTTACTTAAATTCCCAAGGAATTGAGGAGAATAATGTTGAAAATAAATAATCTCTTAAAAACTCTTTTCTTACTATTTCTTGCTTCTGTAATAGTAGCACAATCTGATTTTAGAATTACTCAAGAGTTTAAGAGTAGGAACAGATCTTTTGAAATTGCCATTGAATATGCTAAAACTAACGAAGAATTGAGCAAAATAAATAAAGAAATAAATGAGTTTAGAAATGAATTTAAAGGTAATAAAGAATTACTGAACAGAGCTCTTTACCCAAGCAATTTTGAAGGTTCTTTTACAACATTAGAGAAAAAAATTGAATACACAAATAAACGCTTAACTGAAATCTCAAAACTTCAAACAAAAGTTACAATAGTTGAATCTGATTATGAAAAAGTCTCAAACGAACTTAAAAAGCTTACTAATGAAGTAAATTCATTGAGAAATACTAATTCACGATTAATGTCAGAATTAAGAGCTTTTAAGTCAGGTTACGGAGGATCTAAAGATCAGATTGATTCACTAAGGACTTTAGTTACACAGTTAAAGAATGGAATTACTAAACGCGACACTCTTATTAAGGAAATAATGGATAATATATTCATGACTGCCGAACATAAGATTGAGTCACTTGATGAAGTTGAGAGAAAAAGTCTTCAAACTAAAATTAAAAGTGCAAGTTTAATAGATAACATAAGAAATCTAATAAATGATAATATTGAATTTTTAGATGCAAGTACATTCAATCCTGAGGATTTAGCTGCTCTGAAGGGTGAATTTAGTGATTTTGATCAGCGATGGAGCCATTTTGGACCTAAACTTTTTGATATTTATTCTGCCGATACGTTGAATAAAGATAAACTAATCGAAATTGATACATTAATTTATGATTGGAATTCTTCATTAGACATATCAACTTGGAGATCAGTTGATGAAGAATTTTCTTCACACAATATTGAATTAAATAGTTTTGCTAATGGTGAAGAATTTGAGGAAGCAATTTTAAGTTATATTGATAATCAAATTTCTAATGATGATGGAAGTATTGAAGTACAAAAAGATAAAGATTATATCTTTTTTGCAGATAGAGTTTGGAACGATATTATAAAGCCCGATTGGATTCCAATGCTTATTTCTGAAAATCTGATCACAACCGACCAATTGATTACAATTGAAGATAAAATTGAGGAGTGGAAAGATAGTTCTGGAGGGTACAAATCCTACTTTATTTATGGAATAATCATTCTCCTTGCAATAATTATAATTGCTAGTCTCTATTTTATTACTAAGAAAAAGAAAAAATCTAATTTACAAGATGTTGAGATCTTAGAAGATAA
>CAYXXW010000031.1:0-17367 GCA_964469115.1 uncultured Melioribacteraceae bacterium | reverse complement strand
TTATCCGAAGAAACAACATTTATGATTACAAATATGTTAGAAACAGTAATGAATGAGGGAACAGGACTCCGCACAAGAGCAATGCATAATTTTTATAGACCGGCTGCGGGAAAAACTGGAACAACACAAGATTATAGTGATGCTTGGTTTATGGGATTTACACCACAGCTTGCTGCGGGAGTTTGGGTTGGATTTGATGATCATAGAATTAGATTTACAGGATCTTATGGGCAGGGTGCAAAAGCAGCTAATCCTATATGGTCAAACTTTATGCGAGAGGTTTATGATTCTTTAGATTTTCCAATTGAATCATTTGATATTCCACAGAATGGTAATATTGTTTCAGTTAAGTTTTGTAAGGAATCAATTTATCAATTTGGTAATCCTAAATTGTATTCTGATGATTGCTCGACCGGTGAGTTAACTGATTTTATTAATATAAGAGATATTCCTATTTCTTATGATGCAGAAAAAGATAGTCGAGCATTATTATTCACTAAGTTTTATAAATCGGATAGTTTAGCACACGAAGCAATTGAAATTACTGAAGAAGAAGATTTATAGAATTAACTTTTGTAGATGTTAATGTTTTGACGGTTAGTTTTAAGTTCTTTAAAAGTTGAGTATTTTTTTTGTACATAAGCCGCCCGGGTGGCGAAATTGGTATACCTGCCTACCGGCAGGCAGGCGCGCTATTTAAATGTATAAAGTTTATGCAATAAAAAGTAAGAATAGAAACTAAATTTATGTTGGATTAATAGAAAATTTAGAAAGACAAATTTCCGAACATAATAATGGTAGGTCGAAAACAACTAAACCTTATAGACCTTTTAAATCAATTTATCAAGAAAATTGTGTTGATTGAATTACGGCTAGAAGGAGAGAAAAATATTTTAAATCAGGAGTTGGAAAAGAATTTCTTAAAAGTATTTTAATATAAGCCCGGGTGGCGAAATTGGTATACGCGCTAGGTTCAGGTCCTAGTGGGAGCAATCCTGTGCAGGTTCGAGTCCTGTTCCGGGCACTTAGTATTTATATTATTATTAAGATACGGTGATTTCAAGCATTATGAATAAAGACTCGAATAAAGAAAATGATCAATCCTATCACCTAGCACTTCAATTCACAAAATCTCACTATGAAAATTTTCCTGTAATTTCATTCTTTATTAGAAAAGATTTAAGAAAACACATTGCCATTATTTATCAATTCGCTCGTCAAGCTGACGATATTGCTGATGAAGGGGTAATGTCGCAAGATGAAAGGATTACCAAACTTAATAATTATGAAACTGAACTACGAAAATCATTCTCGGATAATTCTTCAAATGGTTTTTGGCATTCATTAAAATTGACAACCGATCATTATAATCTTGACAAAAATAATTTCTTCTCTTTGTTAAAAGCGTTCAAACAAGATGTAAGGAAGAAAAGATATAAAGATTTTAATGAGGTATTAGAGTATTGTAAAAACAGTGCGAATCCAATTGGGAGACTTATTTTAGGCTTACATAACATCAATAATTCGGAAGCAAAAAAATATTCAGATAAGATTTGTACTGCACTGCAGCTTACCAATTTTTACCAAGATGTAAGTGTTGATATTCTCAAAAATAGAATTTACATTCCGGAAGATGAATTAAAAAATTTCAATGTTGGGGTGGACCTAATTGAACATAAAAGATATACGAAGGAATTTAAATATTTATTAAAGTTTCAGGTTGATAGAACTAAAAAAATGTTTGAGGAGGGAAGAAATTTACTAACATATCTTCCAACTAGACTTAGATTTCAGATTTTGGTTACAGTTAAAGGCGGTGAGGAGATCCTTAAAAAAATTGAGAAACAGAATTATAATGTTTTCAATATTAGACCGATACTTAGTAAATTAGATTTTATTAAGTTATTTTTAGGTGCGATACTTTTTAGGAAATAATAATCAAGACTGCAAAACAAATATCAAAAAAGAGCAAAAGTAGTTTTTACTACACTTTCTCATTCTTACCAAGAGAAAAAAAAGAAGCTATAAATACACTTTATGCTTTTTGTAGAAAAACAGACGACATTGTTGATAATGATAATAAGCAGAAGGAAACTAAGCAGAGGGAACTCGATCAATGGCGAGAAAAATTAACAGATGCTCTTAACAACAAACCTGTTGATGAATTCTTCAGTAAAGTTAATAAGTACACACGAAAATTTAAAATTCCACATGAACCATTCTATGACATAATTTCCGGGATGGAGCTAGACCTTAACCGAAATAGGTACCAGACATTTGATGAATTAAAGGACTATTGCTATAAGGTTGCCTCAACTGTTGGATTAATGACAATTCCTGTTTTTGGTTATAAAAATAAAAGTACTGAAGAGTATGCAATAAATTTGGGTATTGCTCTTCAGCTTACAAATATTATTAGAGATGTAAAAACAGATGCGGGACGAGGTAGAATTTATTTGCCCCTTGATGATTTGGAAAGATTTCAATATACCGAAGCTGAACTAATTGATAATGTTTACAATGAAAATTTCATTAATTTGATGAAATACCAAAGCGAAATAGCTAGAAGATTTTACACACTAGCCGGCAACAAACTACAGCGTGAGGACAGAAGCTCGTTATTTACTGCCAGAGCAATGGAATATATTTACTACAGACTATTAGATAGAATTGAAGAGGAAGAATTCAATGTATTTAAAGAAAAAATACGTGTTTCAAATATCAATAAATTATTTATTTCTTCTGCTGTTTGGTTAAAATATAAGTTACTTCCCTAATGAAAAAATGTTTGATAATAGGCGGTGGACTTGCCGGCTTATCATCGGCAGTTTTTCTTACCAACAAAGGACTTGATGTAGAACTGATTGAAGCCTCTCCTAAACTTGGCGGTAGAACATACTCTTTTTTTAATAAAGAAAAAGATATAGAAATTGATAATGGTCAGCATATTTTAATGGGCTCTTACTTCAACACTTTTGAGTTTCTAAAAATTATTGGTTCAGATAAAATTCCGGAATATCAATCTAAGTTAAAAGTCGAATATTATAAAAAAGATGGAGTAAAATATTTTCTTAAATCACCACATAAGTTCTATCCCTTAAATTTAATTCATGCACTGTTGAATTATAAAGCACTAACATTTCAAGAAAAAATAAATGCTTTAAAATTCATAATAGGATTAGTTTTTATTAAAAATGATTTTAATATTGATAAAAATGTCGAAGAGTATTTGGTAGGTAATGATCAATCCCAAAATGCGATTAAATCAATTTGGGAATTACTCACGGTCAGTGTATTAAACACAAATATTAACGAAGCCTCTGCGAGCATGTTTTTGTTCATTCTAAAGAAAATGTTCTTTGAAGGAAATAAAGCCTCAATAATTGTACTTCCCAAAGTACCGTTAAGTAAACTTTTTATTGAACCAACAGAAGAATATTTCAGAAAGAATAAAATTAAATTTTCTTGTTCTGAAGCTGCAATATCCTTTACTACTGAGAATAATAAAATTGTAAAAGTTAATACCACCAAGAGAGAAATATCAGATTTTGATAATTTAATATTATCAGGTTCCCATCATGCAATAAAAAAAATAAATTCTATCACTCCCATTATTTCAAATGAAATTCTAAATCTTGAAACTTCTTCTATCATAACAATTCATATTTGGCTTAAGAAGAAAATTTTAGTTGATAAGTTTGTCGGTTTAATAGATTCAAAAATCCATTGGGTTTTTGATAATGATACTCATATTTCAATTGTAATAAGTGCCGCTGATGAGTTTATAAATTTGAAAAATTCGGAAATATTTGATCTTACGGTTAAGGAACTGATTTTGTACTTACCGGAATTTTCAAAAGATAACATTGTCGATTACAAAGTACTGAAGGAAAAAAGAGCAACATTTAAGTGCACGAAGAATAATGAGCAACTAAGATCAAAAATTAGATCAGATTTTGAAAACATGACATTTGCCGGGGATTGGACCAATACAAAATTGCCCGGAACAATTGAAGGTGCAATCTTGAGTGGAAAGTCAGCTTCAGAAGAAATTTTTAAAAAATAATATAATTATTACTTTTTGTCGTGTATTTATTTTAATAAAATTGTAAATTATTACCTATTAGTTCCCGTCTTTATAAACATGCACATATTATTGATCTAATAAGGAGGTCACATGTCAAATTTAAAAGAAAAGCTCTATCACAAGATTGAAGAATGGCGCCCGAGAACTGTTAAATTAGCTAAGGAGTATGGAGATGTTGTTGTAGGCGAAGTTACCGTTTCTCAAATTATTGGCGGAATGCGAGGCGTGAAATCTCTAACTACAGATATTTCTTATCTTGATCCGATGGAGGGAATCCGCTTTAGAGGATTTACAATTCCAGAAGTTTTAGAAAAATTACCAAAAGTTCCAGGTGGCGAAATGCCTTATGTTGAAGGATTCTTTTATTTACTGCTCACCGGTGAAATTCCAACCACTGATGAGGTTAATGATGTTGCAGAAGAATTTAATAAAAGAAAAATGGTACCGGAATATGTTTTTGATGTATTGAGAGCAATGCCTAAAGATTCACATCCCATGTCAATGTTTTCTGCGGCAATTGTAGCAATGCAGAAAGAATCTGTATTTGTTGAAAAGTATAATAAGGGTATGAGTAAATTTGATTATTGGGATCCCACATATGAAGATGCCCTTAATCTGTTAGCAAAATTACCCCAGATAGCTGCATTTATTTATCGTCACAAATACAAAGAGGGAAATATTATTGCTCCCGATCCGAAACTTGATATGGGCGGTAATTTTGCTCATATGATGGGAATTGATAAACCTTATGATGATGTTGCCAGACTTTACTTTATTCTGCACAGTGATCATGAAAGTGGTAACGTTAGTGCTCATGCGGGGCATTTGGTTGGAAGCGCTCTTTCTGATATGTATTATGCAATTTCTGCAATGATAAATGGTTTAGCTGGACCACTTCATGGTTTAGCTAATCAAGAAGTGCTTAGATGGATTCAAGGTGTTATGGATGGCATGGGCGGTAAAGTTCCAAGTGAAGAAGAAATGAAAAAATTTGTTTGGGAAACTTTAAATTCAGGTCAAGTTATTCCCGGATTTGGACACGCAGTTCTCAGAAAAACAGATCCGAGATATGCGGCTCAGAGAGATTTCTGTATTAAACATCTACCGAATGATCCAATATTTGAATATGTTAATGTACTTTACAATGTTGTTCCTCCAATTTTACAACAGCATGGTAAAGCAAAGAATCCATGGCCTAACGTTGATGCTCAATCGGGTGTTATCCAATGGCATTATGGTTTAACCGAATATGACTACTACACAGTTCTCTTTGGTGTTGGTAGAGCATTGGGAGTTTGCGCAAATATCATTTGGGATAGAGGTTTAGGTTATGCTCTTGAAAGACCAAAATCACTTACAACAGATATGTTAGAAAAGATTGCTGGAATAAAATAATTTTATGATGTTGGCAAAATTATTTTGAATCTTTAATTAAAAAGGGATGTTATCGCATCCCTTTTTTTGTAAATTTAGCAGATAATAAATTTCAAAGGATAATATGAGTGTTGAGATAAAAGATATTAAAAACTTGAGAATGGCATTTCAAGCTGGTAAATCAACTTTAAATGAAGATGATTTGAAATCCCTTATTAGCAAATCAATCGAAAAGATTAATTTGGCAAGCGATCAAATTGCATTAAACGATCAAGATTTTCTTGATGAATTCTATTTGCTTTTCGATGCTATTCAAGAAGGTGAATTCGCTATTAATTTTATTTCAGAATATTCTGAAAGTGATTTCTACTCCATTGGTAGTTCATTAATTAAAAGCTGTATTAGCGCTGATAACAAAATAAAAAACACTCTTGATGAAATCATTTATTTGTACCTTAACTTTTTTAGACGGAGTGAATATTTAACAAGGTTAAGTGATGAGAAAAAATGGAGCGATTTAATCTCCAAACTTATTGATATATCTAACTTTAATACTCGCAAATTATTTGAACAAAGAGTAAAAGAATATTCGAAAGAAACTTTATTTAATGTACTGACCGGTTCTAATATTCAATCTTATTCGTGGAAAGAAATTGACGAGATTGTATTGGCTTACTCGAAATCAATTCTAAAGCTTACGGAGCCGCATAACAATAAACCCAGAATAGCATTTTTGATGGAAAATAGTCTAACTATGGCATTACTTGATGTCGCGTGTTTAAATAGCGGAACAATAAATGTTATGATTCCGGCAAACTCAGTCCCTCAGCATATCTCTTTTATTCTTAACCAAACTCAATGCGATTATGTTCTAGTTTCTAATGAAAAACAACTTGCTAAATTAAAATCAGTCAAGATGGAATTAAAATATCTTAAAAATGGGATTATGATTGAGGGTACTAGTGCTGAAGATTGGATATTATCTTTTAACGATTTTAATGATCTATCGAAAAAGGTAAAAGACATTGATTTAGAAAATGTTGATAAACCAATTGATTCAACTGCAACAATTATGTATACATCCGGCACCACCGGTGAGCCTAAAGGAATTATTTTCTCACAAAAAAATATTGTCTTTAAAAGGTTTTGTCGCGCCATTGCCCTTCCAAAGATCAGCGACTCTGACAGCTATCTTGCTTTTCTTCCACTATATCATACTTTCGGCAGATGGCTTGAACTAATTGGTGCAATTTATTGGGGTGCTCAATATTCCTTTATGGAAAACCCATCCGCTGAAACAATGATGAACAATATGCAAATGGTAAAGCCAACAATTTTTATCAGCATACCAAAAAAATGGATTCAGCTTTATGAGCATATGTCTTCAAAGGTTGATATTGAACTTGATGAGGAGGAATTCATTAAGACTGAGTTAGATAAAGTTACTGGCGGAAAACTTAAATGGGGCTTATCTGCTGCAGGTTATTTATCTCCAGATGTTTTTACGTTCTTTCAAAAATATGGGATTCAATTAATGAGTGGATTTGGAATGACAGAAGCAACAGGCGGAATTACAATGACTCCTCCAAATTCTTATATCCAAAATTCACTTGGAAAAGCATTGCCCGGAATTGAAATCAAATTAGCAGAAGACGGTGAGCTTTTGGTTAAGGGTGAATATGTAATGCCAGGATATTACGATCAATCAAAAGAAGAAACTTTTGATGCTGAAGGCTGGTTTCCAACTGGCGATATTATGAAAATGGATTCCAATGGATTTATAGAAATTATTGATAGGAAGAAAGAGATTTACAAAAATATTAAAGGTGAGACAATTGCTCCACAGCGAATTGAAAATTTGTTCAGAGAATTTGATTCAGTTCAGCAAGTATTTGTTGTTGGTGATCACCGTCCTTTTAATACGGTCCTAATATTTCCCGATCTTGAAAGCAGTACCTTAAAAGATATGTTTGATGATCAAAAGGGTGAGTATTTCTCAAATTTAATTGTCACAATTAATAAATTTCTTGCTCCATTTGAAAGAATTGTTGATTTCAGAATTATTGAAAGACCTTTCTCCGATGAAAAAGGAGAGCTAACACCAAAAGGTACATTCAAAAGAAGAGTTATTGAACAAAATTTTAAAGAATTAATTGATGAACTTTACAAAAAAGACTACTATTCTCTTTATTTAGAAAATACAGAAATCAAAATTCCAAATTGGTTTTTACGTGAACGCGGATGTTTAAGCGGCGATCTAAAAATTTCAAACTCTAAAATAATTATTCCAAAACTCAACAAAGAACTTGCAGTTGAAAAAATCAAAAAGAATGTATTTAGAATTGGTGACTTCAGTTATGAAATTTTAAAACCACAGATAGATTTCCATGAATTTCTTATTAATCCAATTTACTGGTTAGGTAACGAGGAACTTGTTGCTTTTACTGATGGAGCAATTTTACAATGGTATAGGCAAAGTACCGAAGAGGAGTCGATTAAATTTATTGGACGATTTCCCAATGATAGGAACATTGTAGATGTTAAGAAATCTCTCGAAAAAATCCATAATGCTGGTGAAAGATCTTTGTATGGTCTTCATCTTGGTTTACTGATGTTGAGATCAGAAAAATTAGAATTTGGAAATTTGGGAATAACTTATTTCAGCAGTTTGTTCAATGATGAGCTTCAAGAAATTTATAAAATTGCTTTTTACTTTTTAGATAAACCGGTAATATCTTCAAATAGTGAAATTCAAAAACAACTTTTTGTGCTTGCTATTAATCATACAAAGGCTGGTGGTCTTAAAAACATTTTTGAAAGTTATTTCAAACTTGGTCCAATTTTATTTGATGATAACACATTAAATGAATTGGTAAATAATAAAAAGTGTCTAGATGCAGTAGATATAATTGATGAAATTTTAAATGATAGAATTAGGTCTAGATATAAAACTAAAAATTTAGATGAATGTATAATACCGGATCTTCTTGATTTGCTTGCAAGATTTGGTATAAGACATCCAACAAAATATGAAGTGTTGAGAAGAAAATTAGTTAGTGTTCAATTAATTCATGATTGGCCGGAACTTTCAGCTATGGCAAGAGAATACAGAACTAAAATGAGAAAAGGTTTCAGAAAGTGGCTTGGTCATAACGAAACTGTAGCAGTAGATATTGAAACTGGAGAAGAATATGGTTGGGAGGATGTTTTGATCTTTGAGGAAGATATAGCTGCTGAAGAGAAGAAATTTTTAGTTAATTCAATTTCAACAACCCCCATAATCAGAGAAGCAATTTTTCTGTTTTCTAAAGGTAACATAATAAGACTCAGTAATATTCTACCTCGAGGAGTTTGGGTAACTAAGCAAAAAGCCGAAGAAGAATCTATAATTTATAGAGTAACAATACAAACTCGTCATCAAGGCTCTTTTGATATATTAATACATAAAAACAGAAATAGAAATACTGATGAAATTCTTGCGGAAGTAAACTGGTTAATTTTAGCGGGCACAAGATATTTTTTAACGGAGTTGGTTGAAGATTTTGGAGGTTATTGGGAAAGTCCAAAAGTTTGGACTCAAAAATACTTACCGGGTTTAACTATTTCTCAATTTTTCAGCAGAGATATCAAAAAAGATATACAATTAGCAGAAGAAAAATATTTTCATTTGTGGCCATTTTTTATTTGGAATGCAACAGCAGCCTATATTAATTTCTGGCGTCTTACATCCAAAAGAATGCAGCTTGCAAATCCAACACCTGATAATTTGATTATTCCTTCACATGACTATCAACTGGGAACACGTTTTGTTTCACTTTCAAAAAGAATTGAGTATAAATCTTGTTTCGATCTATTCTTTAATTTCTATGAAAATTTTGTTGTCCCAGTAGAAGAAAAGTATCCATTTGTAAAACATGGTTCTGCATGGAAATATATTTTCCCCGGATTGATAAATGCCGAAGGTGAAAATGACGGAATTGAAATATTAAAATCTTTTCTTCATGAATTGAATGAAAGCGATATAGAAGGGAAGGATGAGATTAGATCCCATCTTGAAAATTTGCTAGAAAACATCGAGAAGCATGGGTATATACCTAAACAATTGTACTTTGCAATTAAAAGATTTATTAGGTGGAATACCCTAAATGATAATGCCTCAATCGGTGCACAAGCTCAAATGCTAAATGAACTTTACGAAACTTACAATTTAGTGAAATTAGAAAATTACTATCCTGAGACCAGGACAAGATTTTACCTTGAAACGGTATTTAAGGAATCTGATTCAAGTTTTAGAAATATTATTAGCGAACTTTGCATACTTCAGCATGATAACAAAATTCTTAAGGATGAATTCACGAAAGAGATATCCCGCATCCAGAATGAATTTAAGTTAAATGAAAAAGAATTGTACTTTATTACAAGATTGAGTTATCCTCATCTTAAACCTTCCGATTCTGCTTCGTTTATTCCGATTAGTTTAGAAGGTGATCAGTCAGCTAACTTAGTAGTTCAAGTTGAGGATCAAGAAGGAAATCCGTTTTATATCAGAAAACCAATTTCTCCAAAGGAAATATCTAAACTATATCAACTTTTCCTGGAGGCAAATTTACAAGTAAGCTTTAAACCAGATCATAGTTTCATTATTGCTATTTCTGATCGGGGAGTAATTATTGGCGGTTTGTTTTATTCTTCATTAGATAAAAGTGTTGTGCACATGGAGAAAATTGTGGTTTCAAACAGATTTAGAAGGCAAGGAGTAAGCGAATTAATTATGGTTGAATTTTTCAACAGAATGAAGGACGAAGGTTTTAGTTTTGTCACTACAGGTTTCTTTAGACCTGAATACTTTTATAAATATGGATTTAAAATTGAGAAAAAATATTCAGGACTTGTAAAAGAGCTAGAGAAATAAAAATAAATTAAAGAATCTAGGCAATTTTTATGTGACTAATTTTTAATGCATTTGAAAAATGTATATCTTTAAAGTTAAATAAATTTCTATCTAACAGGGCCCAAAAACAGATGAGAATGAAGAAAAAAGTTAAGTACATTTTCGTTACCGGAGGTGTTGTTTCTTCTTTGGGAAAAGGAATTACTGCTGCTTCACTTGGTTTATTGCTAAAACAAAGAGGATACTCAGTTACAATTCAGAAATTCGATCCGTATATTAACGTTGATCCTGGAACAATGAGCCCATTTCAACATGGCGAAGTTTATGTTACTGATGATGGAGCTGAATCTGATTTAGATCTAGGACATTACGAAAGATTTCTCGATGTAAATATGTCCAAAGCAAATAATACTACTACTGGACAAGTTTATTACGAAGTAATTTCTAAGGAGAGAAGAGGTGATTATCTTGGTGCTACTGTTCAGGTAATACCACACATTACAGATGAGATTAAACGTAGAATGACGCTGCTTGCCACTAGCAATAAATATGATATTATTATTACAGAAATTGGCGGCACAGTTGGAGACATTGAAAGTCTTCCTTTTATGGAATCGATGAGACAATTGATGGTTGAGATGGGTAGAAAAAATGCAATGAATATTCATGTTACATTAGTTCCTTATATCAAATCAGCAGGCGAATTAAAAACAAAACCTACACAGCACAGTGTTAAATCACTTCTTGAGCTTGGAATTCAACCGAATATGCTGGTTTGCAGATCCGAATTAGAAGTTTCGCAAGAAATTAGGAATAAAATTGGACTGTTCTGTAATGTAGATCCAAATTCCGTTATTTCTGCTTATGATTGCTCAACGATTTATGAAGTGCCTGTAAATTTATTTGAACAGAATTTTGATAGACTCGTTCTCAAAAAATTAAAACTACCTTATATTAATATCCAGTTTGATAAATGGCGTAATTTTGTTGATAAAATTAAAAACCCAAAGGGAGCTGTTAACATTGCTGTTTGCGGCAAGTATACTGATTACTTAGATGCTTATAAAAGTATATCTGAATCGTTTATACATTCGGGAGCGGAAAATGATGTAAAAGTAAATGTGAAATATATAAGTGCTGAGGACTTTACAAAACGCAAACCGGAAAACTTATTGAAGAACATTGATGGAGTTTTAGTTCCCGGTGGATTTGGAGAAAGAGGAATTGAAGGAAAACTGGTTGCAATTCAATATGTAAGAGAAAATAAGATTCCATTTCTTGGTATTTGCTTAGGAATGCAGTGTGCTGTAATTGAGTTTTCAAGAAATGTTTTGGGAATTAAAAAAGCAAACAGTTCTGAATTTGTGAAAAATCAATATAGTGTTATTCACATTATGCCTTCACAGAAGAACGTTAAAGAAAAGGGCGGCACAATGAGACTTGGTGCATATCCATGCATTATTACGAAAGGAACAAAAACAAAAAGTGCTTACAGAAAAGAGAAAATTTCCGAACGCCATCGACATCGTTATGAAGTCAATAATAAATACAGAGACGATCTAGAAAAGAATGGAATGTCAATTAGTGGATTATCCCCTGATGGAAATTTAGTCGAAATGATTGAAATTGAAGATCATCCTTGGTTTGTCGGTTGTCAGTTTCATCCTGAATTGAAATCTCGTGCTACTAATGCACATCCATTATTTCGTGATTTTATTAAAGCAGCTGTTGATTATTCAGTTAGGAAGTTAGATAATTGAGAAGATTTATCATTTTTCTTTGTATTCTAGTTTCAGTAGAATTTTTTGCACAAGATAATAATAAGTACAATAAGTTAATTTCGCTTTCTGAAAATTTAGCTTACAACTTCGATTTCGATTCATCTCTTAGTGTTATTCAAAGAGCAAAACTTTTAGTACCTCAAAGGCCGGAAGCATTTTTACTTGAGGCACAGATACACCTATGGTTTTATCTTGGAAGTAAATCAAAAAGTGATTACAATTTATTCTTCGACCTATCAGATTCAATTTTAGTAAAAACTGAAAAACTAATATTAAATTCTGAAAAGAAAAAAGAGCTTCTTTATTATTTAGGTAACGTTTATAAATTTAGAGCAATTGCCTATGGAACAGCAGGAAATACTCTAGATGCTTTCTGGTCCACTAAAAATGCAGTATCACTTTACGAAGAAGTAGTTGAAATTGATTCGAGTTTTTATTCTGCTTATGGTGGAATTGGAATTTTTGAATATGCTTTAAGTTATGTGCCGGCTTTATTTAATTGGGCGCTTACATTGAGTGGTTTAACTGCTGATCAGAAAAATGGATTTAATTTTATTGAAAAAGCCGCAAAACTAGGGAAAAAGGATAGAACCGAGTATAACTTCCATTTGGCAAAATTATACGATGAGCATTATGCAGACTATAAAAAATCTCTTGCAATTTTAAAAGACTTGCTCAACACTTACAAAGGTAATATTCTATTCCGCTATCAATCTGCAATTGCGAATATTAAATCGCGCAATTTAGACAAGGCGATTAAAGAACTAGTAATTGTACTTGATGTCAATCATCCAAAATTTACCCAAACAAATTCATTCTCAAATTTCCTTAAGGGAGATATTTATTTTAGAAAAGGGAATTATAAAGAAGCGCTTAACTATTATTTAACTTTTCTTACTACAACAAACATTATTGATTATACTGGAATCGCTTCGTTAAGAACCGCTTATTGCTATCATTTTTTAGATAATGAAGCTGAATTTAAACGTTATTTGTTTTTAGCAGCAAATGGGAACCATGATTTAGAAGATGATAGTTATGCAAATGAAATGAGTATTCGCTTATTGGAAAATGGATTGGATGAATACAAAAAATTCTTGATTAATATCGAGAATGGTTACTTAGCTGGTGAGGATATTCAAATAATTGATTCGATAAATATATATATTGACTCTTTAGTAAGTGATGATAATAAAGCAGAAATTAGTTATTATAAAAGTAGTGCGCTAATTAATCTAAATAAAATAAAAAAAGCGAAATCCATACTTGAGCAAACTGATACACTGAACTTTGAGGAGGCTCCTTGGGTTAAGCCACTATTAAAATATAACCTTGCTCAAATATATTATAAAGAAAATAATTTCATTTCAGCGCTTAAGTTACTTGAAGAGGCTGAAGATGAAAATGATTACCAGAAGAAAAATCTGATTCAATCATACATTAATGGTTTAAGAAAAAAATTAATGAAAGCTTATTAACTTTCATATTTATAATGAGTTAAGCTTATAATAAATTGCTTGTTTAACACGAAATAAATAAATTTAATATCGATTTTAGATACAATGTACAAGTTAGCAGTATTCGTCTCGGGAAGGGGATCAAACTTAAAATCAATTGCGGCAGAAATTAAGAAAGGGAATCTTAATGCTGATATTTCTCTAATTGTAAGTAATAAAGACTGCGGGGCTCTTGAATTTGCTAAAAGTGAAAATATCCCATTTTCCATTGTATCAAATAGTAATGCTCAAGAGGCAATTGAATATAGCAAACTTATTGAAGGGTTATTACGATTAAAAATTGATCTTATTGTTCTCGCCGGATTTTTAAAAAAAATTCCTGTTGAACTAATTAGAAAGTTTAAGAATAAAATCATAAACATTCATCCGGCTCTGCTGCCATCATTTGGCGGTAAAGGAATGTATGGCATAAATGTTCACCGAGCAGTATTTAATTCTTCAGCTAAAGTTAGTGGTCCAACTGTTCATTTTGTTGATGAGATTTATGATAATGGTAAAATAATTGGGCAGAAAGCAGTCGATATTTCAGATGTAAAAACACCTGAAGAGATTGCTGAAAGAGTATTAGAAGTTGAGCATAAGTTATTACCGGAAGTAGTCAAATTATTTGTTGAAGATAAAATTAGAATAACAGAAAATAGAATATTTTTGAATTGAGGGATAAGTTTTGGTTAAAAAAGCTTTAATAAGCGTGTCTGATAAAGATGGAATTGCCAAACTGGCAAAAGGTTTAGTTGAAAATAATTATGAGATATTGGCGACCGGAAACACAGCTAAGGTACTTAATGATAACGGAATAGACTGTATTGAAATTTCGGATTATACTGGATCGCCTGAAGTGTTTTCAGGAAGAGTAAAATCACTCCACCCAAAGATTTTTGGTGGTATTTTATTTAGAAGAACTAATAAGAATGATATTCTTGAAGCAAACCAAAATGGAATTGATCCAATAGATATAGTTTGTGTAAACCTTTATCCATTTGAAAAAGTTGTAGTGAAAGAAGATGTGGATGAAGAAACAAAAATTGAAAATATTGATATCGGTGGACCAAGCTTAATTAGAGCGGCAGCTAAAAACTATAAATATGTTTCAGTTCTGACAAATCGAGACCAATATGAGAATTTTATTGCTCAGCTTGAAGATGGTAAAATTGACGATAATTTTAGAAGAGTCTTGGCTGCAGAGGCTTTCTCGCACACAGCAAAGTATGATAAATTAATTGCTGATTATTTTGAACATGAACTTTTAGGTGAGAATAAAACTCTTAGAATAAACTTACCCATGCAAAGTCAATTAAGGTATGGTGAAAATCCTCATCAAAAAGCATTTCTTTATGGTGAATTTTATAAACACTACAAATTTTTGCATGGAAAAGAACTATCTTATAATAATATAATTGATTTAGTTGCAGCTGATAACCTTGTAAATGAACTTGATGAAAATGCATGTGTTATCATTAAGCATACAAATCCATGCGGTGCAGCAATTGGTAATAGTGCACTTGATGCTTACGAAAAAGCATTGTCATGCGATCCGGTTTCTTCATTTGGGGGAATTGTAGCTTTCAATCTTGCTGTTGATGAAGAGACTGCATTAAAACTTAATGAGATATTTACTGAAGTAATTATTGCACCATCATATTCTGAAAAAGCACTAGATGTATTGAAGAAAAAGAAAAACAGAAGAATCATTCAAAAATCTTCAAATAGTTCTTCCGGAATTGTACAGTTTAAAAGTATTACTGGTGGAATTATTCAGCAAGATGAAGATAAATCAGCATTCCCTGAAGATTACAAAATTGTAACTAATAAAAAAAATACCGATGATGAATTAAAGAATCTTAAATTTGCTTGGACAGTATGTAAACACACAAAATCCAATGCAATTGTATTTTGCAAAGATCTGAAATCCATTGGAGTTGGTGCCGGGCAAATGTCCAGAATAGATTCATCGAGAATAGCCGTCAGTAAAGCAAAAGAACACGGACATGATCTTAAAAATGCAGTAGCGGCATCAGATGCTTTTTTCCCATTTGCTGATGGAGTTGAAGAAATTGCAGCCAGTGGAGTTACTGCTATTGTTCAACCTGGTGGTTCAGTAAGAGATGATGAAGTTATCACCGCAGCAAATAACAAAGAAGTTTCAATGATTTTCACGGGTATTAGAAATTTTAAACATTAAGAGGATTTATGGGATTTTTAGATATACTATCAACTGATATTGCAATAGATCTTGGCACAGCTAATACAGTAATTTATGTTAAAGGTAAAGGTATAGTACTTAATGAACCTTCAATTGTTGCATTTGATAGGAACACAAAAAAAATAATTGCTTTAGGAAATAAAGCAAAAGAGATGCAAGGAAGAGAGCATCGTCAAATAAGAGTCGTCAGACCAATGCGTGATGGTGTTATTGCTGATTTTGAAATTGCCGAGGGAATGATAAGGGCATTCATAAAAAAGGTAAATCGAGGGGCCTTTTCAAGTCGCCGAGTTGTAGTTGCTGTCCCAAGTGGTGTGACTGAAGTTGAAAAAAGAGCGGTGCGAGATAGTGCAGAACATGCGGGTGCAAAAGAAGTTCATCTAATTGCAGAGCCTATGGCTGCAGCAATTGGTGTAGGAATAGATGTAAGTGCTGCAGTTGGTAATATGATTTTAGATATTGGCGGCGGAACTACAGAAATTGCAGTTATAGCTTTAGATGGTATTGTTAATGAAGAATCTTTGCGTATTGCCGGTGATGAAATGAACAATGCAATTATCCAATTCTTTAAGAAAAATTATAACTTACTAATAGGTGAAAGAACCGGTGAAACAATTAAATGTGAAGTCGGGTCTGCCGTTCCTCTTCAAGAAGAAATGACTATTGAGGTAAAAGGTCGTGATTTAGTTGGTGGAATTCCTAAAACAGTTGAAGTTAGTTCTGTCGAGATAAGAGATGCACTCAATGAAAATATTACGCAAATAGTTGAAGGTATAAAACAGACATTAGAAAGAACTCCACCAGAACTATCTGCTGATATTTTGGATAGAGGAGTAATTATTACCGGAGGCGGGGCATTACTTAAAGGTCTCGATGAAAGAATTAAAATGGAAACTAATTTACCGGTACACATTGCAGAAAATCCACTTATGGCTGTGGTACTTGGTGCCGGAAAAGCGATAGAAAATATGAACAAATATTCAAAAGTATTTATTCGTAAAAGAAGTTACTAATGCCTCGCTTTATTAGAATATTTTTTAATAAGTTTAAAGAATATATAGTTTTAGTCTTTTTGCTTGTTAGTAGTTTAATTCTAATTACAGTAAATAATAATAGCAAAGTAAAAAATGTTAGACTATTTGCACTTGGTGTTTTTGCGAGTGTAAATTCAGCTATTATTAATTTTGGGCACATATTCGAAGATACAGATTATATTAAGAATCTCGAACAGAGAAATGCTGAATTAATGCTTCAAGTTAATCAGCTTAGAACCTTTGCCCTTGAAAATAAAGAGCTCAATGATATACTCCAGTTCAAAACCTCCACACAATATGATTTAGTTACAGCAAAAATAGTTTCTCGCCTAGTATCAAAAATAAGTGGCTATTTTATTATTTCTAAAGGAAGCAATGATGGAATTATTCAAGGAATGCCGGTTATTAACGATAAAGGTTTAGTTGGTATTGTGATAGCTGATGCAGATAATTACTCAACTGTAAGAACTTATGAAAATA
>CAYXXW010000030.1:0-17506 GCA_964469115.1 uncultured Melioribacteraceae bacterium | reverse complement strand
CAAACCAAACTTTAGCTCAAATTGAACTTTGGACCAATCCTGATAAATATGAAAACAAAGTATACATGCTGCCAAAACATTTAGATGAAGAAGTAGCAAGACTTCATTTAGATAAAGTTGGTGCTGAGCTTGACTCATTAAATGAAGCTCAGGCTAAATATATAGGTGTAAAGGTCAACGGTCCATTCAAACCAGAATATTATAGATATTAATTAATCCTAATATATTTCAAGCTACATACTAAACCCGTTCACTTGAGCGGGTTTTTTTGTATACTCTAAAAATTTTGATAATTTTACATATTAAATATTTGAATCTTTTTAAGATACATTTCATCCTATCTTAATAGAATATATTTCCTTAATAATAAATTTTCCAATAATGAAAAAATATAGGAGTTAAAAATGGAAGAACAACAAGTATTTAGCTTACCAAGATTAAATGAACCTGCACCGGATTTTAATGCAAAGACAACGCATGGAATGCTTAAACTTTCCGATTTAAAAGGTAAATGGGTTATATTATTCTCACATCCTGCTGATTTTACACCAGTTTGTACAACTGAGTTCTTAGGGTTCGCTGAAAGATATGACAAATTTGAAGCCATAAACACACAGGTAATCGGGTTAAGTATTGATAGTATTTATTCACATCTAGCTTGGGTGAAGAGTATTAAAGATAATTTTAATGTTGATATCCCTTTCCCAATAATTGATGATTTAAGTATGAAAGTTGCCAGAGCTTATGGAATGATTCATCCCGGAGCTTCTGATACCTCAGCAGTCAGAGCAGTATTTGTAATTGATGCCGAAGGTATTTTGAGAGCAATGGTTTACTATCCATTGACAAATGGTAGAAGTATCGATGAGATATTAAGAATTGTTCAGTCACTTCAAACAAGTCAAAAACATGGAGTTGCTACTCCAGAAAACTGGCATCCGGGTGAAAAAGTAATTGTTCCACCACCTCTTACTCAAGAAGACCAGATAAAACGCAAAGATTTGGGATATGAGTATACTGACTGGTATTTTAGTAAAAAAGAACTTTAATATAATTGATAATTTTATGGTCATTCCGGCCCTGTCTGCCTAAAGGCAGGCTTTGTGCCGGAATCTTTTCTGTCAAAATAATTTATACAGATGCCGGCCGGCCTACCGGTAGGCAAGTATTCAACAAACTGAAACCAGCATGACAATTTAGTAAGTTAATTTTGATGTAAATAAACGTCAGTTTGTGGAAATGGAATTTCGATTTTTTGTTCATCAAATTTCTTCTTAATATCTTCAGTCACACTGTAATAAACATCCCAGTAAAAATCAGTTTTACACCAAGGTCTAACTTCAAAGTTAACACTGCTATCAGCTAATTGACTTACCAAAATATCTGGATTAGGGTCAGTTAAAACTTTTGAATTGGATTTTAAGACTTCTGTTATAGCAGTTCTTGCTTTATCTATATCCTCTTTATATGCAATACCGAAAACTAGATCAACACGACGTGTATCTTTTAATGTATAGTTTACAATATTATCGGAGGTCAATTTAGAGTTTGGGACAAAAATCACTTTATTATCTAGAGAAATAAGAGTAGTAACAAAAATTCCAATCTCTTCAACAATTCCCTCCATCCCTCCACCTTTAACATAATCACCAACTTTAATAGGTTTAAAAATAATTAGCATTACTCCGGAAGCAAAATTTGACAAGGAACCTTGTAGAGCTAATCCTACAGCCAGACCTGCAGCACCCAAAACGGCAATAAATGAAGTTGTTTCGACCCCAGCTTGACTAATAGCAGCTATTACAACAAAAACAATTAGAGCTATTCTTACCATTGCCGTAAAAAATTTAGTTAAAGTTACATCTGTTCCTTTTCTCACTAGCATTTTATTAAATGATTTGGCAATTATTTTTGCCACCCACAATCCAATTATTAAAATTGCTAAAGCTCCAAGAATTTTCATACCGTAGACTGATATATAATCCTGTAGCATTACAATGTAATTGTCCATTTTATCTCCTTATTGATAGTTGTCTTAAATCTATCTTATTGAAGAACAAGATATGAATTATTTTACTTCAAATTCAATGTAGTTATATATTAGAATGGAAATTCTTCCTTGTAGTTAATCTTTTCTTCCAACTTTTCTTCTTTAGGTTTTTTAGCAATTTGGTGAATAGGGTTTCCTTCAACATAAATTGCTTTATAGGGTATGGTAGGACAAGCAAATTCACAAGCTCCACATCCAACGCAAATTTCTTCATTAATGATTGGAGCCTTCTTTTTTACTTCTAAATCCATTTCCATTTTCACTGCTTTAGTTGGGCAATGTTCGGCACAAGCTCCGCAATCAGTTTTCTGGGTGTAAACAACACAATTGTCTTTGATAAATTTTGCCTTGCCCATTTGAATGAGTTTTTTTGAATCAATATCCGTTTTTATTATTGCTCCACTTGGACAAACATCTAAGCAGATAGTACAATCATAATTACAATAGCTTGTCTTATAATCCATTCTAGGCTGCATTATTTCCAAAAGTCCATATTCTAAAAAAGATGGTTGTAAAACTTGAGTCGGGCAGCTGGATACACATAAATGGCAAGCAGTACATTGATCATTAAAGTTTTCTATTGAGATTGATCCGGGAGGCGAAACCGGTGAATTTCTAATTACCGGAATTTTGTTTTTTGTATAAACTTGAATTTTTTCTTGTGCTTTAATAATTATATTAGAGGTAAGAACAAAGATTCCAATTTTTTTGAAGAAGCTTCTCTTGTCTGAATCAACGCTATTTGATTTACCAAAATCATATCTTGGTACGTAACTAATGCCGATTGAGGGACAGACATCAAAGCAGTTAAAGCAGCCAACACATCTGCTAAAATCAATAAACTTCGATTCCGATTCAATACAATTTGATTTACAAACCGTTTCACATTCGCCGCATTCAATGCAGTTTGATTCAATTATACCAATTTTAAAAAATGATACTTTTGAAAGTAAGCCCAAAAAGGTTCCAACCGGACAAATAGAATTGCAGTACAATCTTCCATAAGAATAACTAAGCCAAACAATTGCTCCAAGTATAATAATTGAGAATAAGAAAGGAAATAAATTTATTCCTTTAAAATCAAGCGGACTAATAAAATAAGAGTCCATTTGCTCAAGTAAAAATGATGCAACGTTATTTGCTCCAATTGCAATTGGTCTAAAAATATTTGTTGTAATTCTTCCATAGTTACTGAAAGGATCAAGAAGATTTAGCCCGATTGAAGTCCCGATTAAAAAAAGTAAAGTTGTAATTGCGAGAATAATATAACGAGTTTTTGTAAATGGCTTGGTCAAGTAAAAGTTTATTTTTTTGTATTTTTTTCTTAGAAAAGTAATTACATCTTGAAGAATACCAAGAGGACACACAGTTGAGCAATAAACACGCCCGAATAATAGAGTAATTATTATAACAAAAATAAATCCCGTGCCGGCAATTGCTGAGACAGATATAAAACTTAATAAAGAGGGAATAAATTGTAAGAATATAGGATAATCTGCAAATACCGATTGTATAGAAAAACTTAAATCGAAGTAAAGAATAGAGATAGCAATAATAAAAATTAGAGAAATTATGACTCTAGTTTTCTTCAGAAAGCGAAGGTCCATGAAATTACAATATTACTCTATTTATGTTTAATTTTGATAAATCCATAGTCCCAATTTTCATCTCATTTGCAATGTTGATGTAATCAATATCTGAAGGTTCTTTTCCAAAAAGCTTCGCTGCCGCGGCATCTGCTGCTACAATATCAGTTGAGATAATTTGCGATTTTAATGTTACCACATCCGCTTCAGATACTCCACGGGGACCATTCTTTTTCATAACAAAATATGCGTCAACAATATTTAGGTCAGGTTTTCTATAAGTTGTAAAATCTGCTATACATTGATGAAGATCGTTTCGATGCCAAAATCTTCTATCCCAAACAATACCCATTAAATTTTTCATAGAGACTGTAAGAGTTGCTCCACCATGACTTTTAAGTATCGGA
Source organism: uncultured Melioribacteraceae bacterium (assembly GCA_964469115.1). Taxonomy (GTDB): domain Bacteria; phylum Bacteroidota; class Ignavibacteria; order Ignavibacteriales; family Melioribacteraceae. The sequence goes on along the minus strand of CAYXXW010000030.1, from coordinate 13,463 downwards.
ACATTAATAAATACATCCGATTCAAGTATTAACTCATGTACAGAAGCATCTTTCAATCTTTTGCCATTTTTTACTTTAACATCCTGATAATAACTTTCACTATTGCCAGGTACTAACTTTGCTCCTGCACCTTTGGCAGCTTTCTCAATTCCACTACTACTGTAACAGCTCCTCCAATCATCACAAGTATGATCGAAAACATATACGTCTTTTGCTCCGGCATCAAAGCAATGTTTTACAATTTGGCTTATCAATTTAGGATTTGTATTTGCAGCACGTTCAGGTATTGTATCCCAGCCAATATTTGGTTTTATTACGACAGTTTGATTTTTCTTTACAAAATTTTTCATCCCGCCCAATGACTGGATTGCTTTATTAAACATAGCATCAGGTTCACCACCTTTAATTGCTACTAAATCATAAATATCAGTATTTGCAGTTTTAGAATTTGTAAAAGCATTTATACTTTTGCCAAAAGAAATATAACTGTAAGCTCCAATTCCGGCATAGGTGGTTTTCTTAAAGAAGTCTCTACGATTCATAAGTATTCCAAAATAGTTAATTGGACATATTTATCTTTAGTTTTATTTTAAGATATAAATATATTATATTTGTTTCAAGTAAAATTGAACAGGAAAATTAGATGGAAGCAATTTTAAATGGAAGAATAAGCAAAAGTATTATTAAAAGTTCAGTTTTAGATATTTTTGCTGTTACTGCAATTTATTTAGTGCCTGTAATTTCACATATGTTTGCATTACCGGTTTATTATATTGAACCGATGCGACTAATGCTTATTTTGGCAATTGCTCATACAACAAAAAAGAATGCTTATCTACTTGCTTTAACTTTACCAATTTTCTCATTCCTTGTTTCTGCACATCCGGTATTTCTTAAAACATTGTTAATTACCGGAGAACTTCTTTTAAATGTTTGGTTATTCTTCTTTATTTCAGAAAAAATTAAAAATAAGTTTGGCTCTGTGCTATTAAGTGTTGGCCTTAGTAAGATTGCTTACTATGCTCTAAAGTTTGCGTTGCTTAGTGCTGTATTGTTAGAAGGAAGTTTAATCTCAACTCCCCTGGCGATTCAATTTGTAATGATGTTTATATTTAGTGCGTATATCTTTTTAATGAAGAAGTAAAAAATATTACAGTTGTTTAATTACTCTCGTATTAAATCTCATCTCCCGTAAATAGGTTAGTTATTTCATTTTTCTTGACATCTTCAAGCATCGCCTCGTCACTTGGTCTTGATTCAAAATTTGAGGCAGCTTCCAGAACATGAGGAAGTAGATGTATATCTCCCACAGTATTGACAAAAATATTTGGATTACCTAGAGACCAATGTACTGCATTAGAAATACTTTTAGGATCATCTAAAGGATCATACCAAACAGCATGTTTGCTTTTTTTATCGCCTAAAGCACCTTTTGAAATTGTTTTGATAGTTTGAATGGCTACATTATTTTCCACACAATAGTTTTCCAGTTTCTTAAAATCTAATGCATACTTCTCATCTTGCATCATAATAAAATTGTAAGGCAATAAGACGGAATTAAATTTATACTGCTCCAAACTTTGTAAATGTCTTATTGGTGCTGCAAGTCCATGTCCGGTTACACCAATGAATCTTACCAATCCTTCTTCTTTTGCTTCAATAAAGGCGTCTATCGTGCCGCCTTCATTTTGAGCAGTTTGCCATTGTTCTGGGTTTACTAAATTGTGCATTTGCCACAAGTCAACGTAATCTACCTTTAATCTATCTAAAGATTTGTACAACTCTTCTTTTGCCTCAGTATAGGTTCTTTTCTCAGTTTTTGTTGCCAAGAAAAAATTTTTGCGGTGTTCTCGCATCCAAGGGCCAATCCTTAGTTCCGAATCTCCATAGCTAGCTGCAGTATCAATATGATTAACTCCATACTCAAGTAGTAAATCTAGAGTTCTATCTGCTTCATTCTGTGTTACGGACCAAAAGGCCGCACCACCAAAAATGGTTCTTGAACTTTTATATCCGGTATTTCCAAATGGTTTAATAGTGATCATATTTAATCTAATTGATATATTGACAGTTATAACAATTACTAACTAATCATAAACTCCAGCTATTTTTTTACCGCAATTTTTACATTTATCATCTTTCATTTTTATATCTAAAACAGAATGCCAATCTCTTATGATAACGGGTTCTTCACAGTTAGGGCAATAAGTGGTTTGTCCTTCAATACTATGGACATTACCGACGTAACAGTAATTTATACCTTCAGTGATTGCTATATTCCTTGCTATATCTAAAGTTGACGAGGGTGTCCTGGATCGATCTTTCATCTTAAAATCGGGGTGGAATGCTGTAAAATGGAGAGGAACATCTTCGCCTAAATTAGTAACTATCCAATTGCAAAGCTGATTAATTTCATCTTGTGAATCATTTTCACCGGGAATTAAAAGTGTAGTAATTTCTAACCAAACCTCAGTTTCGTTTTTTATCCAAAGAAGTGTTTCTAAAACGTCATTTAAATGAGAGAAGGTAAGTTGATGATAAAATGTTTCTGTAAATGCTTTAAGATCAACATTAGCTGCATCAATATTTTTGTATACTTCTTTGCGTGCTTCTTTATCAATATAGCCTGCAGTTACCATAACATTTTTTATGTTTTCTTCTCTTGCAATTTTGGAGATATCAATTACATATTCACCAAATATTGTAGGGTCGTTATATGTATATGCAATTGATGGAGTTTTATACTTTTTGGCAATATCTACAACTTCTTCAGGAGTAGCAAATAGCGAATTAGTCTCATCAAGCTTAGATTTACTTGTTGTCCAATTTTGACAAAACTTACAGCCTAAATTACAGCCGGCTGTTCCAAAGCTTAATACATTTGTACCTGGCAGAAAATGTGAGAGAGGTTTTTTTTCAATAGGGTCAACTGCGAAACCGGTTGGTCTCCCATAGCCCGTCGAATAAAGTTTATTATCAATATTTTCACGGATGTAACAAAATCCTTTTTGTCCTTCACCTATTGTGCAGTAACGAGGGCAAAGTGTGCAGAGGATTTTACCGTTTGGTAATTCTTCCCACCATTTTGCAAGTTTTAATTCCATTGCCTTACTTTCTTTTATGATTACAAAGCAAGATATTTTAACAAACTAAACCACTAAAAACCGCACCCAATTTTTTCTATCTGTTTCATCAATTGGTGCCCCCGCGGTAAATACAACTACATCTCCAGTAGAAATTATATTGTCTTCTTTAAGTATTTCAGTTGCCCGTTTTATATAGAATTCTTCATCCATTATATCCTTAATGAAATAAGGCTTAATTCCCTTATAAAGATTTAAATGATTGAGTGTATCAAATGAATCGGAGAAAGCAAAAATATGAGCATTAGGATTAAACTTAGAAAGTATACTTGCTTTACGTCCTTGATGAGTAAATACCACCAACGCTTTAGCATTTACTTGATTAGCAATTTCAACAAAAGCTTTTCCCGTTGCATCAAAAATATTATCTGCTTGGTTTGTGGGATGTTCGAACTTCACTTCTTTTTTAAATTGGGATTGTGATTCTGTAGAAAGAAGGATACTTCTCATGGTCTTAATTGTACTTATCGGATATTTGCCAACAGCCGTCTCACCGCTTAGCATTACTACATCAGTTCCATCTAGAACAGCATTTGCTACATCGGAGGCTTCTGCTCTGGTCGGTATTGGCCTGTTTATCATCGATTCCAACATTTGGGTTGCTGTAATCACCAATTTACCCACGGAATTACAGCGCCTAATAATATTCTTCTGAACAATCGGAACAACCTGTGGTGCTAACTCTACTCCGAGATCACCTCGTGCAACCATTATTCCATCTGCTGCCTCTAAGATTTTTTCAAAATTTTCAACAGCTTCAGGTTTTTCAATTTTTGCAATAATCGGTTTGTTGTAGCCTCTACTCTTCATCCAATCCCGCAAATTATAAATATCTTCAGCATATCTCACAAATGAGAGAGCTACATAATCTACTCTATGTTTAAATGCCAAGTCCATATTATTTTTGTCTGTATCAGTAAAGGCAGGTGTGCTCAATTTCATACCGGGAAGATTAATTCCCTTTTTGGGTTTTAGTGTTCCGCCTTCAATAATTTTACAAATTACAGACCTTTCTTTTTTCTCAATAATTTCGAGCTTAATTAACCCGTCGTCTATAAGAATTTGATTCCCTATTTCAGAATCAGTTACTAGTTGATCATAAGAACAGGAAATTAGATTCTCATTACCAATAAAATTATCAATGGATATTTCAATATTGTGCCCGGATTCAATCTCATATTGATTCTTCTCTAATTTTCCAACTCTTATTTTAGGTCCTTGTAAATCTTGAATTATAGGAATTGGCATTTTACTGGATTCACAAACATCATGAATAATATTGAAAAGATTTGTAAAATAATCTTCATCACCATGTGAAAAATTTAATCTGAATGCATTTACACCGGCATCAATAAGCTTCATAAGCATTTCTTTATTATCTGTTGCCGGTCCAATAGTTGCTAATATTTTTGTTTTTACAAATCTTGGATTCAATTTTTACCTTTAACTTTTATAGGTTTCTTGAAGTCTGTTTCTTTTTGTTCGGAATTAGCTGGTTGAGGTTTTAATCTCATTTTCATTTCTCTAAGATGTTTTTCAACTTCACCATAAACTGTGTGCGGCTGGTATCTGCAATTCTTTTGAAGTCTTCCTGCTTTAACTCCCGTCAGTAATTCAACTGCTTCATCAACTGCTTTAATGGGATAAATGTTAAATAACTTTTTCTTGACAGCATCAATTACTTCATCCTTTAGCATTAGGTCTTTTACATTTTGTATAGGAATAATTACACCTTGTTTTTTGTCGAGTCCTCGTTCTTTACAAAGATCAAAAAAGCCTTCAATCTTTTCGTTAACTCCTCCTATCGGCTGAATATCACCTTTCTGGTTAACTGAACCCGTAATAGCAAATGACTGTTTGATTGGAATTTCTGAAATTGCTGATAGCAAGACACATATCTCAGTAACAGAGGCACTGTCTCCATCAATTTTTCCATAACCTTGCTCAAAAACAAGACTTGCAGTAAATGAAAGAGGAAACCGTTTACCAAACTTGTCCCTGAAATAACCTGTAATTATTAGCATCCCTTTATTATGAGTGTTACCACTTAGACCGGCTTCTCTTTCAACATTGATAATACTTCCATTGCCTAATCCAACAGATGCGGTAATTCTTGCAGGCTTACCGAATGAATAATTATTATTTCCGTAAACAGCTAGCCCGTTAATCTGTCCAACTCTTGAACCTTCTGTATCTAATAAGTACGTATTATTGGAGAACATCTCTTTAAGTTTAATATCGTATAAACTGTGCCTCTCAAGAGAAGAATCGTAAGATTTAATGATATGATCTTTAGTTACAAGTTTATCCCCGAAATCTTTTGCCCAAAAATTAGCTTCTCTGGCAAGATCAGCAATATATGCAAATCTTGTAGTTAACTTATTTTGGTCTCCTGCAAATCTTGATCCATACTCAACTATTTTACCAATAGCTGATTTATCAAACTCAAGAAGCTTTTCTTGGGATACCAATTTTTTAACAACTCCGGCATATTCAATTAAAGCATCTTCAGATCGATCCATTTCGTAATCAAATTCAGATTTTATTTTAAATATTTTACCAAAGTCATCTTCATACTCTGATAAGAGTGAATAAGAATAATTATTACCAATTAGAATTACTTTGCAGTTAATTTCTATCGGTTCCGGTTTTAATGTACTTGAACTGACTTGATATAAACTGGAAAAATCTTGAATTTCTAACTTACCGTATTGCAAAACTCTCTTTAAGGTTTTCCAAACTCCCGGCTCTGAAATAGCATCAATTGCATTTATCACAATAAAGCCGCCGTTTGCTCTCAATATTGAGCCTGCTTTTATTTTTGTGAAATAAGAATACCAAACTCCAGAACCGTCATTAATCCTTTCAATTGCGCCGAATAAATTTGTAAAAGTTGGGGAAGTTTCAATAACAACAGGAATTTCTTTATTATTAGAATTATCCAACAATAAATTAACATCATACTTCTTGAAGTACTGATCCGAATCCTCTTCTTGATTTGAGCCGGCTTTGAAAGAACTTAAATTCTCTAAAACATCCTCAGCTATTTTATCTAGATATTTTCTTACCTTTTTCAATTTGTATTTATTTTTAAGTTCATCAATTGAAGCAGATAACAAATTCTGAACAGCCTTAATTTCTAAATCGCTTAGTTTCCCTTGATATTTTTGATTTAACTTTAAGCTCTCCTTAAAGACGAAATATAGTTCATCTTGATGCTCAGTATATTTTTTAACAAGAGTATCTGCCTGCTTTCGTGTAATTTTTTTAGAAGTAACGTATTCCTCAAGCTGTTGAATATAAACCGGTTTATCATCTATAACCGCAAAAATTTCAGGTCGTGTAACTTCTTCTGTTTTTAATTGTCCTAAAGTTAAATTATGTTTTTTTAGTTTTTTTTCAAAAGCACTCATTATCTTTTGTTGAAGCTTGCCGAGTTCTGACACTAGCTTTTTCCTTTGAGTTAGGAAAGGTTCTTTTTCTAAAATTTGCGGAATATTTTCTTGCAAAAACTTTATTGCATCTTTAAGATCGGCTTTAAATTTTCTTCCATCACCTGCTGGAAAAACTAATAAAGATGGGTGATCGACATCTCTGAAATTATTTACGTATACGTAATCGTTAAGTTTAATTTTCTTTTTGGGAAGAAACTCTTTTAGCAGTTTTTTAATAGATGTTTGTTTTCCGGTGCCTGAAAGTCCAGTAATAAAAATATTATAACCGGGACTCTCAATATCAATACCAATTTTTAATGCTTTAATTGCTCTGTGCTGACCTACAATTCCCTCCATAGGGGTTAAAGTATTGGTCGTTTCAAATTCAAAACAGTTTGTGTCACAAGTCCATTTAAGTTCGGAAGGTGCTAATGCTTGATATTTTCTGGCTTTGATATAAGGTGTTTTTTTTACCATAAGAACATTCCCAAATATTATTTTTCAAAATATAACCATTTCTTTGTTTCAATTAATATTAAATTTAGCAGTTGAATTTATATTGACATGTTTACATAAATCTAAAACTGCTTAAACCATCTCTCCACAGTAGGGTTTGGGGTGATCTATTTTTAAAATATGGAAAAAGACTTTTTAACAGACATAGCAAAATTGGGAATCTTTAGTGATCTCAAAGAAAAATATATAAGTAGCAATAGAAATGTTTTTTACTCCACGATTTTGCACGGTTCTTCAAAAACCATTTTTATCTCTGAGCTTACAAATTATAAAGATCAAATCTTACTGCTCCTTCCGGATAGAAATTCTGTAAATGAATTTAATGTAGAACTTTCGATTCTTGGGTTGGAAGATAAGCTTGTATCTATCGATAACATTGAAGTCGATTCAATTCAGGAAAGACTTACCACGATTAAGAATAAAGAAAAATCAATAATTATTTCCACTTACGATCTTTTAAAAGTAAAACTGCCTACTAAGAATGAAATTGATAAAAATACAACAAAACTTGAAGTGGGTAGCGATATTACTTATGATGAATTAATTGAGTACTTGAGTGAACTGAATTATGAGAATGAAAAATTTGTAGTTGATCAGGGTTACTTTGCAGTTAGGGGATCAATAATTGATTTTTGGTCATATAGCGAAGAACATCCTTGCAGACTTGAATTTGATGGGGACTTTTTAGAATCAATTAGATATTTCGATCCGGAAAACCAGAGGTCATCCGGAAGAATAGAATTTGTAACTCTTGCTTCCTCTATAAATAATTCTGATGTGGAATACACATCCGATATTTTTGATTACTTGGAAAATCCCAGCGTTATTGCTTCTTCTTACGAACTAACTAATTTAGGACAAGAATTACTAAAGGATGCTTCGAAGAATATATATGACGAAAATGATCTTGATGATGAGTTAAAATCTGAATTAAAAAATAAAGATGAAGCTGATGAAGAAGCAATTTTCGAAAAAACAATCGAGTATAAAGAAGAGATAAATTTAGAAGTTCTATTTGGTAAATCTGCAAATTGGTTCATTGAGGATTCTTTAGGAACTTATGAAAATAAATTTAATGTAGATGTTATATCTGCTCCAGTTATCAATTCAAATTTTAATCTTTTGTTCAGTACTCTTCAAAACTATGCAAAGCAAAATGTAAAAATATTTTTGACGGCTGAAAACGAAATACAGGCTAGAAGATTATTTGATCTGCTGGCAAGTTTTAATGAAGACCTGAACGAACTTCTTGAAGAAGGCAAAGTAAAAGTTAAAGTGCTGCCAATTAAAGAAGGCTTTTACTTAAAGAATGAAAGAATACTTGTTCTTACAGATTATGAAACTTTTAATAAACCATACCGAACAAAAATTTCTAAAAAACAAAAGCTCAAAAAATCACGAGTAAAGGAATTTGCTTCACTTAAAATTGGCGATTTTATTGTTCACGAGAATTTTGGAATTGGTAAATATGCCGGACTTGAAATAATAAAAATAGGTATGGTAGAGCAAGAGACTATTAAAATACTTTATGCTGAAGGCGGAATAGTATATCTAAATATGAATTATTTATCGCTTATTAAGAAATATTCCTCCGGCGATAAAGCCCCGCCAAAACTTACTACTTTAGGTAGTAATGAATGGCGATCTGCTAAGAAAAAAGTTAAATCTAAGATTAAAGAAGCAGCCCGTGATTTAATTAAACTTTACGCCCAAAGAAAAGCTGCCAATGGATTTAGGTTTAGTCCCGACACTGTCTGGCAAAAAGAATTAGAAGCTTCTTTTTTATATGAGCCTACACCCGATCAAGCAAAAGTTACGGACGATGTAAAAGATGATATGGAACAAGTACATCCGATGGATAGGTTGGTTTGTGGTGATGTTGGTTTTGGCAAAACTGAAGTTGCCGTTAGAGCTTCATTCAAAGCGGTTAGTGACGGAAAACAAGTTGGTATACTTGTACCGACAACTATTTTAGCCGAACAGCATTTCAATACTTTTAAAGAACGGCTCTCACAATTCCCTGTTAAAGTGGCTGTGCTTTCCCGTTTTGCAACAAAGGCGAATCAGAATATTACTGTTAAAGAACTTGCCGAGGGCAAAATTGATGTGGTTATTGGCACACACCGCTTGCTTTCTAAAGATATTAAATTTAAGGATCTTGGGCTTTTAATTATCGATGAAGAACATCGCTTTGGTGTTATGGCAAAAGAAAAACTGAGACAGATTAGGGTAAATGTTGATACACTTACTTTAACCGCAACACCAATACCCAGAACACTAAACCTTTCTTTGCTCGGTGCCCGTGATTTATCAATGATTGCTACACCTCCTCCAAACAGACAACCAATCTATACAAAAGTTGATACCTTCGATATTATAAAAATCAGGCAGTGGATTCTTGAGGAAATTAAACGCAAAGGGCAAATATATTTTGTCCACGATAGAGTTCAATCAATTGATAAAATATCCGTGTATTTACAGAGACATATTCCTCATATAAGAATACTAGTTGCTCACGGACAGATGAAACCGGCCCAGCTTGAAAAAGTAATTTATAGCTTTATGAATAAAGAAGCCGATGTACTTATCTCAACCAAAATTATAGAGTCGGGAATTGATATACCTAACGTAAATACAATAATTATTAATCGTGCAGATAGATTTGGTTTGGCAGAACTTCATCAATTAAGAGGAAGAGTAGGAAGATCAGATCGGCAGGCATACAGTTATTTTTTAGTTCCTTCCCTAAATACGATAACGAAAAAAGCCGTAAAACGATTGCAGGCTATTGAAGAATCAACTGAGCTCGGCGGAGGTTTTAATTTAGCAATGCGTGATCTTGAAATTAGAGGAGCCGGAAATTTATTGGGTACTGAACAATCCGGTTCAATTGATACTGTCGGTTTTGAAATGTATGTTAAACTTTTGGATGAAACCGTAGAAGAATTAAAACAAGATGAATTCAAAGATGTATTTAAAGATCTGCCAAAGCACGCTCAGCGTACTGATCCAACTATTGATACTTATTTTGAAGTGGGCATTCCAAAATCATTTATGCCGGATCAGTCTGATAGACTAAGTTTTTATCAAGCTCTCTTTTCAATGATTAAAATTGAAGAACTTGAAGACATAAAAGATGAACTAATTGATAAATTTGGCAAATTGCCGATTATCATTAACCGACTAATTCAAATTGCAGTATTACGATTTTATGCTTCATTTGCTCAGTTTGAAAGAATTGTTATCACAAGAAACAAGATTGTGCTTATTCTCCCCAAAGGTGATAATGAAGAATTTTACCAGAATTATTTTTCTAAGTTAATGGAACTTATAGTATCTGAATATGCTGATACGATTAAATTTGTTCAGAATAAAGATGTCATGAAGTTGGAATCAAAGAATGATTCTAATTCAGCCGAAGAAGTTATAGAGATTGTCAATAAATTTATTAAAAAGCTATTGCTCATTTACAAAATTGATGTATAATTTATGAAACTAATGATGTTACAGTTCGTCTTAATTAACAGATAAAACCTTATAAAAAGATGAATACAGAAAATAGAAATACAAACGATAAGAAATTATTCAATACACTGAAAGATGATATTTCTGGAGGGGGTTTTCGGAACGATATCACCACCGATTTTGAAGACGTGAAGGAGTTCTTCTTAAACGATGAAAGGAAAAAGCAAATTGCAGGAATGGGTAGAATTAAAGCCTTCTTTTACATGTCATGGTGGCTGTTGAAAGAACTTCTCCTAAAACTTACTCCAACGCGAAGATTAGTTTTGATTGTTGGAATCCTGCTCTTAATATTACCCGGTAAATTTGGAATGAGCGGCGGTGATGTAAGTCTCTCTACTAATACAAGTATTCTTGGCGGTATATTAATATTGTTTGTGTTAATGCTTGAATTAAAAGATAAGCTATTAGCCAAAGATGAACTTAGTGCAGGAAGAACTGTACAAAGGGCACTTATGTCAGTTCGAAATCCAATTGTACCCGGTTGGAAGTTATGGCTTTTCACTCAACCCGCTAATGATGTTGGCGGCGATCTGGTTGATATTATTAAACTTGCTGATGGAAAATATGGTGTTACAATCGCTGATGTTTCAGGCAAAGGTTTAGGAGCGGCGTTGTTAATGGCAAAACTTCAAACAATAATTAGAGCTTTAACACCCGAACACTCCTCACTTTCAATTTTATTTGAAAAACTGAATTCTGCATTTCACAAAGACATTCTACCAAATAGTTTTGCTTCTATGGTTTACATGCAACTGAATGAAAACGAAGATAATTTAAAAATTGTAAATGCCGGTCACCTTCCACCTTTTATAATTAAAGATGGGAGAGTCAATCAGCTCAGTAAAGGTAATTTAGCGTTAGGTTTAGTGGGCGATTCAGAATTCAAGTCGGAAAAAGTAGAATTAAAAAATGGTGATTATTTCTTAGCATTTTCTGATGGAGTTACGGAAGCAAGAAATAAAGCCGGCAAATTTTTTGGTGTTGAAAGATTGGCTGATATTGTAGAAAAAATATCATACAATTCACCTGATGATTTAGGACAGAAAATACTTCAGCAAGTTAAACTATTTATTGGTGGTGCAAAAACTCATGATGATCTCTCAATTGTTATTTTGAAAAGGGAAAATATCGTATAGTTATTCTGTATTTTTTGTAAGTTTAAATTAAAAACCTTCCAAATGAAAAAACTTACCTATTTAACAATTCTAGTCATTTTAGTAAATTATAATTTTTCCACTGCCCAAAGCTTTTTCTCATTTAATAGTGATTCGCTCAAGATTAAGAAAGTAATTTATCCTCCAACAAAAATGGATTTTAAATCCGGCGATAATCCACAATGGGCAAACCTGTTAGTAATAGAAAAAGATTGGAAAATTGAAGATTCTCAAATATTACCGGACTCTGAAATTCAATGGAATGGAATTGGATGGTTTAGATTAATAATAGATGTTGATTCGAATTTAGTTGGAAAGAATGTAGGGATTTATCTATTTAACACAGGTAACTTGCAATTCTATATCAATGGTAATTTGATTTTTGATTTTGATGAGATGGTAAGAATTCCCCAAACAATAGTCTTCGATAAATCTGGTGAGAATTATATATCTATTAGATTTGAAAATCCCGATTGGAAAAAATTGCATAACGCTGATAGTTGGGCCGGATTCCGAATTGTATTTGCCGATTATAATTATGCGTTAGAAAATAAAATTAAAAATGATAGAAATTCACTCATCGAGCAATTAATATTTTTAATACCCTCTCTTCTATTAGCTCTTTTGCACTCTTTTATATTCATATTCGATAGAAAGAAAAAACAAAATTATTACTATGTTCTATTTCTTTTAAGTTTTTCAGCCTACATTTTTATTCTTTATTATTTTAAGTATTCCTCAAATCAACTAATAGTATCTTTTTTAAATAGATTTTCAGTATTACTGCTCAATTATATTCTACTATTTGGCGCTCTCACAATCTTTAAAATATGCCACTTCAAACAAAAAAATACAATTTGGTTTTTTGCTGTAGCAACACTTCTGGGAATCTTAGGTTTTATCTTCGCAGGCCAAGTGAGCATATATTACATATCCTATGTTTTTATAATTTTTGTTTCATACAGAGCAGGAACGGCACTTGCAGGAAAAGAAAATATTGGTAATAATGTTAAAATAATACGTGTTGGTTTTATTTTCCTATCCTTGTCCGGGATTTATCAAATATTATTAAGTTTTGGAATTGTTGGACCATTATTTGGAACCTATAATATATTTCTGTTTGGAGTTCTAATATTTTTACTTTCAATGTCAATAGGACTTGCAAAGGAATTTGCAGATAATCAAAAAAACTTAGAAAAGCAGCTTTCTCAAGTGAAACAATTATCTGCAAAGACACTTGAACAAGAGTTAATCGCAAAAGAACTGGAAACCGAAAAAAAATATTTGCAAATTGAAAATAAACGAAAGTCAATAGAATTAAGTGATGCACGGAACTTACAACTTTCAATGCTTCCAGGGGATATCCCAAATTTTGATAATCTGGAGATTGCTGCTTATATGGACACTGCCACTGAAGTCGGTGGAGACTATTATGATATTATCCCATTGACAAATAACAGTTTAATTTTGGCTTTGGGTGATGCAACTGGGCACGGTACCAAAGCCGGTTTAATGGTAGCGATAATGAAAAGTATGTTCAAGTCATTGGCCTCAAATTATTTAATAACGGATTTCCTTTCAAAGTGCAATGATATAATAAAAGATATGAAATTAGGTAATCTTTTCATGTCCTTCACAATGCTCAGAATAAATGGTAATTATATAGTTGCTTCTTCGGCTGGGATGCCTCC